>JASMKJ010000630.1 GCA_030749275.1 Acidimicrobiales bacterium | reverse complement strand
GGGTACAGGAAATCTGTGCGGACACTCATGAACAGGCTGGGGCAGGTAACTCGCTTCAAGGCTTGTTCGACTCCACCGCGTCCACGGCCGATGTCGTGAAGATCCATCATCTTGTTCAAAATGAGGTACGTGTTGGCATCGAAACGCCACTGGATTTTTGCTCCTTGGTAGTCCAAGTAACTTTCAACATCGAATCGGTGTTCTAACCGGAAGGGTTCGACTGCATCGTTGCTGTGCCTATCGAATCGTCGATCGAACTCTTCGTCGCTTCGATAGTGGATCATTGCTATACGTCGAGCGTTAGCTAGGCCAAGATGAGGTCCCTGTCCATGTTCGGCGTCGTAATAATGACCGTCCTTATATGCGGGGTCGTCAAGAATGGCTTGTCTGCCAACCTGACTCCAAGCGATCTGTTGTGCTGAGGCAGCGGCAGTTGAAGCAATTATGACCAGGGAGCCGCATCGGTCTGGGTAACTCGTCGCCCATTCGAGTGCCTGCATCCCACCCATCGATCCTCCGACTACTGCTAGCCATCTTTGAATTCCGAGGTGTTGAGCTAACGCTCTCTGCGATCTCACGACGTCTCGAACAGTCACGACGGGGAAGTCCCCTCCCCACCGTCTATCGGTCGCGGGGTTGATCGATGCGGGTCCTGTCGTTCCTTGGCAGCCACCCAGGACGTTCGCGCAAACGACGTAGAAGCGATCTGTGTCAAGTGGTCGACCCGGACCTATGAAGTCATTCCACCAGCCTGGTGTTGGTTGCCCTGGACCAGCCTCGCCATGTGCGTGTGCGTCTCCTGTCAACGCGTGGCATACCAGGACCGCGTTACTTGCCGCAGCGTCCAAGTTGCCCCAGGTTTCGTAGGCGATTTTCGGGGCGATGAGTTCGCCCCCGCTTTCAAGTACATAAGGCCGGTCGGGCGCGAGATCAAAGAACTTTCTCTCTCCAATTGGCATGTTTTCGAACCAGGCACCGGACGCGGGAGGGGAATCGGTGACAGAGGGTTCGGGGGTGTTGGATGCTTCAGGCACTGTCGCTCCGGGGCTGATCTAAAAGGCTACCTGAGGTCTTACCTAGGAGGTCAAGCCCGTTTTTTTTGCAGTTGTGTACTCCACCAGGAAAGTAGCTCCGTCGAAGACTGGTTATATGCCTGATTCATGGTCTCTCCGAAGGCTCGAAGGGCTTTGTCATTGATTCCGGTTTCTTGGATTTGTTGAGCTAATTCAGCTCCATGGTCCCAGGATTGCGAAGGCTCCGGCAATGGCAGGTCCGATAGCAAAGAAGCTCGGATTCGGATGGTTCCTTGACTCAATCCGGTGCCCGCCGCGACATTTCCGAGCCAGGCGGACGCTGCGGGTGAAGCGACTGCGGCCATTAAATGCCAGAGTTGATTCTCTTTTTCAGGGATGATCGTCACCAAAGGGGTTGAAGGCAACAGCTCACCGGTTGTGTCCGCGTAACATTCGACGATCCTTGTTTGAGTCGCAACTAACAGTTTGGGGGTTTGTTTCTGCTCCAACCAGGTTCTCAACTTTGGTGGGGGTTCATCTTCTATTTGAAGGACTGGTCGCCGAAACTGTTGTTTAGCGAATCGTGTTGTTTTGTCTCCGTGTAGGTAACGGAACGGGTCAATTAATCCGACGGTTGCAAGTTTTGGTCGATCGTCGTTGTCGGTTCCTTCTCCTACTCGTTCCGCCAACCAGTAATAGGCATCCCGGAAGTCTGCTGTAATGACTGCCCGATCTCCTAGGCACACTTCATTTGAGAAAACGACATTGGGCACTCCGCTGGCAACAGCTAGAAGTGACGACCATTGCCCTGGTGCAGGTTGGGGCGCTGGAAGACTTTCTTCTACACCGCGCTTGATGATTGTGCACTGGTCCTGTTCCTTGCTTCGGAGTATGGGGGCCACCACATCTACAGCCGCTGCTTCAAAGACAGATCTGCCGCCGATCCAAATTCCAGCGACCGCCAGCTTGCTATCAACCCACTCTCTAGCCAGTCGACTGGAATCCGATCCTAAGACTGAGGAGGGGACAATCAGGGCGACTTTCCCATCGTCGTGACTTAGATCGACCGCCAAGAGGAAAAAGAGCATGCTTTCGTCGATGTAGGTGGTGTAGAGAGCACCGAATCTCTCTTTGAGTGCTTGCGCTCGTTGTGGACTGCGACTCGTTTCAGACTTCAGTTGTCCGAGAAATGGAGGGTTTCCTACGACGACGTCACAGGTGCTGTACCAGCTGTCGGGCACATCCAGTAAACCGTCTCCTACGGTGAGGTGGTCCACTGCTGGCCATTGTCCCCCTCGCCAGGCGGCCCATAGCCGCATTGTGAGCCGTGCGACTTCGACGCTGACTGGGTCTATGTCTATTCCTTTGAGAGTTTCAGCGATCGAAGACACAGACTCTCCCATTTGGAACTTCCGTTCCGCGGCAGCTAGGAGAAATATTCCTGGACCGGCCGACGGGTCGCAGACAACGTCTCCGGCGTCGATCGTTAGCAGGTCAATCAACTCTCGGGCTATCGGATAGGGGGTAAAGATCGCGCCTGTTGCTCGATGATGGGTCAGCGCTTCTTCTCTAAGCCGCCCAAGGTTGGCAAGTTCTTGGATTACGTCCTGGTTCGTGGAGTTGTTCTCTATGCGTTGAAGTACAGCTCGAGATGCCCGCTCGACCGCCGGCGGCAGCTTCGTCGAGTCGACCCTCAGATTTGTTGGAGTACCCACGTCGGTAGGTCGTCGAGTCGAGGGTCGTTCGAAAACACTTCATGCAGTGGGAGTTTGAGGCCTAGACGCCGCTGGAGTTGTCGAACCTGGAGTTCTTCGTCCCACAAAAACATGGTGACTGCTGTACCAGTTGATCCTGCTCGTGCGGTGCGACCTGAACGGTGTAGGTAGGTTTTGTGATCCTCAGGTGGGTTGTAATGGACAACGACATCGACATCATCTACGTGAATGCCTCTGGCTGCTACATCTGTCGCTACTAACGCCTTGAGCGCCCCATCGCTGAAATCCCGCAGAGCTTTTTCTCGCTGTGATTGTCGGAGATCGCCGTGAATGGCTGCTGCTTTAACGCCTTCGGAGCGAAGCTCT
>JASMKJ010000629.1 GCA_030749275.1 Acidimicrobiales bacterium | reverse complement strand
GTCTACGGGCACAACAATGAGGTCGTTGCGCTGCTTCACGTTCATGGCCCCGCTTACCGGTTTCCCGACCCCGATCGCACCCATGATCTGGGTATTCGACTGATTGAGTTGTGCTCGGATTTGGGAAAGCGACTCGTTTAGGACTAGCTACCCATACCGCGACGCTGTCTAATTTCAGAAATCACGGCAGGAATGACTTCGTGGAGGTCTCCGATAACCGCGTAACCGGCCTTGGTGACCATATTTGCTTCAGGATCGGTGTTAATTGCAAGGATATTCTTGGATGCCATAGCACCAACCCAATGTTGGATAGCTCCAGAAATTCCGCAGGCTATGTAGATCTCCGGTGCGATGCGGGTTCCCGTCTGCCCAACCTGGTCGGCATGGCTGCGCCAACCGTTGTTTGTAACCGCTCTGGAACAGCCCACCTTGCCGGATAGCAACTCGGCGAGTTCTTCTAGGCACGCGAACCCTTCAGATGAACCCACTCCCCTGCCCCCTGAAACCACCACTGCGGCGGTCGATAGCGTCGTGCCTTCAGTTAAGGTCACCCGGTCCTGAATCATGGTTCGAGACAGAATTGGATCAAGGTCCAATTCGACCGCGTCGATCACAGCCTCAGTTGGTGCTGGCGTGGGTACGTCGTCCACGGAGTGGTGGGCGTAGGTAAGGAAGATCGTCGGGCTGTCGACAGCGCTGTCTTCCAGTAGAGAACCACCCCACTGAAGCCTCGTCAGATTCCAACCTTGTCCATAACTGACGTCAACGCAGTTTGCGACAAATGGGATGCCTGTGCGGGCACTGGCCTGCGCTAGCACTTCGTTTCCTCTATCAGTTCCAATGCTCAGAACAACGCGAGGGTTGCGAAGGGCCAACAGATCAGCGATAGCTTGTCCCCATAGTTCGGGCCCATAGTCAAGTAACTTCGGATCCTCAAGGATGACCCCCTCGAGCACTCCGTACTCCTCGCAAAGTGCTTTGAATTCGGGGTTTGCTTTGCCGATGTGTGTTGCGACTACCGGTTCCTGAAGCCTTTCGCCCAGCTTCCTCGCCGCGGTAAGGGCTTCCCGGCTGGCGGGAGAGAAGGAGCCTTGGTCATGTTCGATGAATACGTAAAGGCCAGGCATTAAAGGACCCCCAAGTCGGCGAGGAGGTCGACGACGGCGGCAGCTGCGTCGGCACCATTACCTAAAACCTGTGTTTCTGTGACCGTCTCTTCAGGTTGGTGAAGCCGGACTTTTTGTTGGGGCCCCGGGGGCGTAGATGAATCGCGTCGGTCGATTTGGGCTTTCTTGGATGCAAGACGTCCCTTCATAGTCGGGTACCGCGGCAAGTTGATGCCTTCTTTGACTCCGAGAACTGCCGGTGCTTGCAGGGTGTACACCTCATAGCCGCTATCCACCTCGCGTCGCGCCGTCAAAGTGTTGCCGCTGATGTCAATTCCTTTAATCCCGTTGACCGCTGGACGCCCTAAGGCAACAGCGACCTTGATGCCGATTTGATAGCCGCCGGCATCTGCCGACTCGTTACCAAAGAGGATTAGGTCGTATTCGCCCGCATCGTTTTCAAGATCAATGATGGCTTCGACAATCGCAGTCGAGGTTCGTTGGGGATCCCAGTCTTCGCCGGTGTCGTTTACCACCAGGACGAAGTCATTTCCGCCGACACTGGCTGCGTACCGCAGCTGCTCTTCAGCTTCTGGTGGGCCAACGGTCAGGACAGTTACGGAACCACCGTGTTGTTCGACGATCTGAGTGGCCTCTTCGACTGCGCATTCTTCGTGCGGACTCGTGGTGAAGCCCAAATGGCTGGTGTCGACGTTCAGTCCGTCGGGAGTGATGTTGATCCTCGATCCGGGTGCAGGAACGCGCTTTACGCAGACGAGAACCCGCATCGCTTCTCCTTGCTGCTTTGAGGGCTCTGCATTTCAGTTCTTCATCCTGTCATTTTGAGGATCGAAGAGCGCCAAGTTCGGTCCCGTGGCCTCGACTGTCACGGGATAGAGTTCGTTCTGGTACATCACTTGTAGTTCGGTCCCGGGTGCGCACAACTCAACCGGGAGGTAGGACATCAAGAGATACTTCCCCACTGATGGGGCGTTGCCGGCTGTTGTGACGCGGCTGACCCTTCCCTTGGCGTCAACTATTCGCTCTCCGGTCGGGGAGAGTATTGGTTCGTTTCCTGAGCCCATCGGGAAGCGGTTGTAGCCAGCCTCGCAGGCGAGATCATTCATGGACAATACGCAAAGTTGCGCACACGGCGAATCATCGCGTGCTGCTAGATAATCCGCTTTGCCGATGAAGTCTGCCGCTTTCACTTTGGGCCGTGCCAGGCCTGCCTCGACTGGCGTGTATTCGTTTTCGAGTTCCGCACCCATCAGGCGGTAGCCCTTTTCAATGCGGCCGCTGGTCCCGTAAACCGCCGCGCCGACCGGGCGGAGATGGAATGCCTGCCCAGCCTCGGCTATCGCATCCCAGAGGGCAAGGCCATGTTGCATGGCGGTATAGATCTCGAACCCGGAATCGCCGACGTATGACACCCTGAACATTTCCGTGGGGATACCTGCAAGGAGGATCTCCTGGCAGGAGCCGTAGGGAAAGGCGTCCTGGTCTAACTGTGACTCCGTGAGGGCCGACAGCAGATCGACGGCGTTGGGGCCCCAAACGCCCAATGTGCATACAGCATTTGTTCGGTTTTCGAATTGCACAGTTCCATCGCCCGGCATGTTGTGCCTGAACCAATATTCGTCTCGGCCTCCGTCGAAAGCGCCCGTGATGATGCGGAACCGTTCTAAACCGAGTCTAAGGATGGTGAGGTCGGAGCGGAATCCTCCTGAGGGGTTGAGCACCGGGGTGTAGATTGAGGCGCCAACTTTCACATCGCACTTGTTCACGACCATGTGTTCTATGTACTCGAGTGACCCGGGTCCGGATATCTCAAAGATTTGGAACGCCGAAAGGTCGACAATGCCAGCGTGGTCGCGCAGATGGAGATGCTCCGCATCTGAAATCGGTGACCACCAGCGCCCATCCCATTCGTGCTCGCGCTCCTGGATTCCGTAATTCTGGACTAGGTCCTGGTTGGACTGATACCAGTGCGGTCTCTCCCAACCGCCGGCTTCAAAGTAAAAGGCCCCAAGGGCATCGGTTCGCGCTTTAACAGGTCCGGTTGTGACATCACGCCGGCTGTCCCACTGCTCACGCGGGTGGACAATCCCGTAGGTCTTATTGAAATGTTCTTCGCAGCGTGCCTCAATGTGGTGAACATTGCGTTGTTGGGGATAAAACCTTGCGATGTCAGCACCATGAGGGTCCGTGAGGTGAGGGTAACCGTGAGTCATCCACTCGGCGACAAGCCGCCCGACTCCGGGACCCTCCTTGATCCAAACTGCTGCAGCAGACCAAAGATCTTCCACTTCGACGGTCGGTCCGAGAACCGGATTCGCATCGGGTGTCAGTGAAAGTAGTCCGTTAATCGCATATTTGATTTCGCCATCCCCTAGGAATTCCATCAGCTCGATGGCTTCTTCCATTTGTTGGTCGAAGTCATCGGCAGTGAACGGCATTTCCGTTGGACTCAGAGCAGCCTCGTCGTTTGATGGAATTTCCTCAACGCGGTGCAAAATAGGTCGATGGGCGTAAGAGCCGACCTCCATTGAACCGGCGGTTTGACGCTCATAGCAAAATGTGTCCATGTCGCGCACGATGGGATAAGCCAACTCCTGTTGGGTTTCGACGAGGACATCAAATGGTCCGACGTCGGCCATTTGATGCACGGCTGGTGTTAATGGGATCGTCGCTCCGGCCATTTCAGCGATCCGCGGACTCCATACACCGCAGGCCACGACCACTGTGTCGCATTCGATCCGACCGCGGTCGGTAACAACGGCAGAGACTTTTGGCTTGTTTTTTCCGTTCGTGGTCTCGATGTCAGTTACTTCCGTATTGGCAAAAACTTGCAGGTGGCCAGCCTCTTGTGCTCGTTTGCGCATCTGGGTGCCAGTTTCCAGTGAATCGACGGCACTGACACTTGGTGTGTAAAAGCCGCCAAGAATGACATCTTCTGAAATAAACGGGACGAGTTCCTTAACCTCCGCTGGGGTGAGCAGGGTTGAAGGGATGCCCCAACATTTAGCGGAGGTCATTCGTCTCTTGAACTCCTCCATGCGCTCCTCAGTCCGGGCGACTTCAATTCCGCCGCAGGTGTTCTGCAGACCAAGCTCTTCATATTGTCTCTGGCTGTCCAGGGTGAGGTCGACGATCTCCTTTGAGTGGTCGCAGGGGAAAATGAAGTTCGACGCGTGTCCGGTTGAACCGCCCGGATTAGGCAATGGGCCCTTGTCAAGGAGAACGATGTCGTCCCAACCCATGTCGCTTAGGTGACCTACCAGGCAGTTACCGACGATGCCGGCGCCTATGACAACGCATCGCGTTTTTGTTGGAAAGTCGCTCACTCTCGATCCTCTTTACTGTTGGCGTCGGGCAACCGCAGAGTAGCCCTTCAAACGCTGCTCTACGTTAGTCAGCAAGGGGCATGACCCTACAAAGCTTGGCTCGTTTCCCTGGCGAATGAATTCTGTATTATGGAACTGTTCCGTAACGCGAAACATTACCTGCTGAGGTGGCAGACTGTCTATGACAGGATTTTAGATCTCGGCCAACCGATTGGGCCGCAACACGATGGGGAGGTGCAACCCGATGACGATCCCAAGTGATCTCGAAATCGCTGCCGGCGCGAGACTGCGACCTCTGAAGGAAATAGCTACCACAGCTGGAATTCCAGAAGAGAATCTGGAGCTGTATGGCTCCGGAGCCGCGAAAGTACAGCTCGAAGCAATCGATGTACTCGCCGAACGCCCCGATGCAAAGTACGTGGTGGTGTCTGCAATCACCCCGACACCCCTCGGTGAGGGTAAAACGACAACCACGGTCGGATTGGGACAAGCGTTCAGCCACATCGGGAAATCGGCAACGATCGCCATTCGACAACCATCAATGGGACCGACCTTTGGGATTAAGGGCGGCGCCGCTGGCGGCGGCTACAGCCAAGTTGTTCCAATGGAACTGTTCAACTTGCACCTAACGGGTGATATGCACGCAGTGACTGCCGCCCACAATATGTGCGCTGCCGTATTAGATGCGCATTTGTTTCACGGTAATGACCTGGGCATCGACATTCACAACGTTACTTGGAGACGAGTGGTGGATATCAACGACCGCGCTCTTAGGAACGTAACGCTAGGACTGGGCGGTCGTCTTGATGGAATTCCTCGTGAGAGCGGCTTCGACATAACGGCGGCCTCAGAGGTCATGGCCGCGTTAGCACTCGCGACGTCCCTCCAAGACTTACGGAAAAAGATGGGCAATATTGTTGTGGGTTACACGAAAGACAATGCGCCGGTAACCGCTGAAGAACTTGGTGTTGCTGGTGCCATGACTGTGATCTTGCGTGAAGCTATTAAGCCGAACCTCATGCAAACGTTGGAAGGTACACCTGCATTGGTTCACACCGGCCCATTTGGCAACATCGCCACCGGGAACTCGTCCATAGTTGCAGACCAAATCGGTATTAAGACGGGCGACTTTCTTCTGACAGAAGCCGGATTTGGCGCAGATATGGGCGCTGAGCGCTTCTTCAACATCAAGTGTCGCTATTCGGGTCTCAGTCCAGATGCAGCCGTCCTCGTTGCAACCGTGAGAGGACTTAAGGCCCATTCAGGCAACCACAAGATAGTTGCTGGGCGTCCCCTGCCCGAGGCGTTACTGCTAGAGAACCCGGCCGAGGTTCACGCCGGTGGCGAGAATTTGCGGAAACAACTCGAGAATATGAAGATTCATGGAGTAACGCCGGTGGTGGCAATCAACACTTTCCCCGACGATAAAGAAGGAGATTTGAGAGCTATCGCCGAAATAGCAGAAGAATATGGTGCTCGCTCAGCGAGATGCACACACTTCGCCGACGGGGGTGCTGGTGCGGCAAATCTCGCGGAAGCAGTTGCTGACGCGGCCTTGGAGCCAAGCTCTTTCGCACCGCTTTACGGTGACGATGTTCCTTTACGTGAGAAAATCCGCACCGTTGCACAACGTGTATACGGCGCAGAGGACGTCTCTTTCACGGCGCAAGCCAACAAGCAGCTGAACACCTATGAAAGTAATGGCTTCGGGAACTTGCCAGTTTGTATTGCTAAGACACATCTTTCGATCTCATCGGACCCGAAACTCCCAGGGGCTCCCACGGGGTGGACGCTTCCGGTACGCGAGGTCCGTGCATCGGTTGGGGCAGGGTTTGTTTACCCAATATGCGGTGATATGCGAACCATGCCTGGCTTAGGAAAAAATCCGGCGGCACACCATATAGATATCGATGCCGACGGAAACATCGTCGGCTTGAGCTAAGGATTTATTCTTGCCGCTCTTTCGATCCAAAGACACCTCGGCCGCCAGGGAATACCGCCGCGACCTTCTCACTAGTGCTCGATTTGAGGTAATCCCTTTAAACAATTTGGCATCCCAACTCCCCCACTTTCCGCTGGGGTCCTCGGTATCGGTGACAGCGTCGCCGGCCAAGACACTGGAGGATACGTGGGCCTTGAGTCGAGAGCTCTTTGACCTTGGACTCCGTCCGGTCCCACATTTGGCCGCACGCATGGTGACAAGCAAGGAGCACTTACGCACACTCTTAGCCCAGCTGCCAGAATTTGGCGCTTCGGAACTTTTCCTGGTGGGGGGCGACGCTCCGGAACCGTTC
>JASMKJ010000628.1 GCA_030749275.1 Acidimicrobiales bacterium | reverse complement strand
GATTTTACGAACATTCCTTGCAGTATCCGTATACCTGAAGGAATCGATTATCTTTCGTCATCTGGGAGTTTGACTCATGATCGCAACCCACCACGAGTTCTTGAGTCAAAACTCAGATTAGCTAACATCTTCTCTAAGTGTTCTAGTAGGTTAACGAAGTCAACAGACTATCTTATTATCAATACAGGCCTGAGATCATTACGAGACGAATTGGTATTACAACTCCGACTGGGTCAGATTCCTCGACTCATCACTGTTGAACCTCCAGTTACCGTTGCTATTGATAATACATATCGCTGCTGGACTCTCGACGCCTCCGAACAAACTGGTTTCGCGTTTTGTGTACGACGACTGATTCCCGAACAGATGCCAACAATCTATCTTGAGGGTTATCAGAGGTTATGTGACGAATCGAGTCGCCGTCGATGGCCACGTTCTCCAAAGGCGATTTTCACTGGAGCATCCCATTACTACGACGATGTGTTCAAGGCATGGTGTGCGGAAAGAACCGAAGAGGGTGCACCTCTGGTGATTGCACAACACGGAGGACATGTGGGCACGGCGTGGTCGTTCACACACGATCATGAGATGGCAATCGCTGACCGGTTCCTGAGTTGGGGGTGGACTGATCCCGCCGAATCAAAGGTGGTGCCGGTAGGGATGCTGAAGGCGCCGACCCTCCCTGGGGGCGACGGCAACAAGCGCCACCGAGCACTACTCGTCACAAGCAATATTGGACTCCAGTCTTCCAGCATTGGGAGCCACATGCTTTCGAGCCAGTACCTGGGCTATCTGGAAGACCAGTTTGCCTTCGTCGAGGCGCTTTCGTCTGTTGTTAGAGATGCACTTACGGTCCGCCTTAGCGTTGAAGAGAGTGGGTGGGAGTTCGAACATCGCTGGAGAGACCGCTGTCCTTCAATGACGCTCGAAACGGGTCAGCGTCAGATTATGGATCTAGTGGCTGAGGCGAGAGTAGTCATCTCAACCACTAATGGGACAACGTTCCTTGAAACAATCTTCGTAGACGTGCCAACCGTTGTCTATTGGGACACGTCAAGATGGGCAGTTCTTGAATCGGCGAGGCCGTACATTGAAGCACTGAAGACAGTCGGGATTTTCCACGACGATGTGGAGTCGGCAGCCATGCACCTGTCGAGAATCTGGGGAGACGTCGAGGGCTGGTGGTCTGACGGTGCAGTTGTTGATGCGGTGGCCTCGTTCAAGAGGCGGTATTGCTCAGATCCCGGTGATGTTCACGACACACTACGGACGGTCCTCCGCTGTGTTGCAGGTGATGGGCCACCTACCAACTGATGAGCGCGGACATGAGTAAGCAGCCTCTCGAGTTGAAGACTTGAGAGTTGATATTCAGACTATGGCGTTGTATCAGCCCGCGTCGTCGGAAGCAGGTTGTTGCCGTCTCGTTGGTAATGATTCTCAGTGCGCTCGCAGAAGTCATGACCATCGGGGTGGTCATTCCCTTCATCACGGTCTTGGTTGAACCCGAGTGCTCTATTAGCGAGCAAGTGTCCTTGTGTTCGATGAAGCGACCAGCGCGCTTGACACTCAGACTGAGCAGTCGATCATTCAGACGCTGGCCGATATTGACAGCAACGTGACGGTCATGCAGGTTGCCCACCGTGTCGCCACGCTGAAGGACTGCGATGCGATCATTGAGTTGAGCGACGATCGGATACTCGGCGAAGGGACTTTCGAGGATCTGATTTCAACGAGCGCGACGTTCAGGGACATGGCAACGACGGCCGAGAGGGTATCGTGATGGGCTGGTGACGTTGGCCCGTCTAGGTGGATCACACGTTGCGCTGTGCGACGGAACACGTCGTCGGATTTGCTGCGAAATTGAGGAATGACTTGGTGAAGATCCAGGGTTCGAAGTTGGTGGTGACGGGTGGGGCCGGTCTTATCGGCTCACATACGGTCGATGAGTTGCTGAGTGAGGACGTGTCTGAGGTTGTTGTCTTCGACAATTTCTCGCGCGGAACGGCTGAGAACCTCGAAGATGCACGTGGGGACAATCGAGTTCGGATCGTCACCGACGACATAGGGGATCGGAGCGCACTCCGCAAAGCATTCGAGGGAGCTGACGGAGTTTTCCACTTCGCTGCGATGTCTCTGCTTGACTGCTATGAGAACTCTCGGGACGGGTTTGAGGTCAATCTTGCCGGAACCTTGAATGTCCTTGAAGCTTGTGAGCAATCAGGTGTTCGTCGCATTGTATTCTCTTCGTCTGCGTCGGTCTACGGGGATGCGCTTGAGGATCCGATGACCGAATCCCATCCCTTCAACAACACGACATTTTATGGTGCTACCAAGATTGGTGGCGAAGCAATCGTGTAGGCCTTTTGTCACCGGATCGGGCTCAACTTCATTGGATTGCGATACTTTAATGTCTATGGTTCTCGACAGGACCG
>JASMKJ010000627.1 GCA_030749275.1 Acidimicrobiales bacterium | reverse complement strand
CGATTACCGAATTCGACCCAAGCATGGAGGTCAGCTTCGGGAACAAGTTGACCTGGCTCGCAATTTGGCCAGTCGCTGCAACCCAATCCACTGCCGGTAAGTCGCACAGCGGCGCCCGACACCACTATTGCCGTGAGGAACCAAAGGGCGCATCGAGTCAGCAAATGGTATCGGTGAGCGTTCAAGGTGATGATTCTCACAGCATTGAAGTCACGACTCAAAAAGATTCTGCGCGAATCACCCCATCTAGTTGGGTCACTGAGCGTTTGGGGCCGTATCGTGGCGCACGATGGAGTACCGCACGACAGCCATCGAAAGTAATGGCAGAGGAACTTTGGCGACGGTAAACGCCTTCGTGATGCTCACCAAGCCGCGAATAATTGAGTTGTTGTTAATAACGACCGTGCCGTCCATGATCCTCGCCCATGGCGGTATGCCAAGTCTGTCCCTAGTGTTGCTCACCATCGTCGGCGGTGCCTTAGCGGCCGGAGGTGCCAACACCTTCAATATGTACATCGATCGAGATATAGACCGCCTGATGGAACGAACCCAAGGTCGGCCACTAGTAACTGGCGCCGTCACTCCCCGGTCGGCACTCGTCTTTGGAGTCGCGCTTGAAGCGGCCGCCTTCGTTCTCTTGTACCTATTCGTGAATTGGCTTTCAGCAGTTCTCGCTCTCGGCGCATGCCTTTTCTACGTGTTTGTCTACTCCCTTTGGTTAAAAAGGACGTCCAAGCAAAACATCGTCATCGGAGGCGCCGCCGGCGCCGCCCCGGCGCTAATCGGCTGGGCCGCGGTGACGGGCTCGTTGAGTCTCAGCGCGACAATTCTGTTTGCAATCGTGTTCTTTTGGACGCCCCCGCATTTCTGGGCGCTAGCGATCAAATATGCAGATGAATATGAGGCGGCTTCTGTCCCCATGCTTCCTGTCGTCATCAGCATCAGAGCAACAGCAATAAGGATGGTGCTTTATACAATTGTGGTCTTCGGATTATCGATCGGGTTTCACGTTGTCGCAGACATGAGTTTTGTGTATTTATCGGTCGCGCTAATAGGTGGAGTGGTGTTCTTGTGGCGTACGCTTGGGTTGCTTCGCCAGCCAAATTCGGTGCAAGCATGGAAAGTCTTTACCTACTCAACCGTCTACCTGGGGGCGCTGTTTATTGCCGTGGCTATCGACGTGTTGACATATGGGGTGACGGGCTGATGACTCCGAGCCGGATGCCCTGCCGAAAAGACCTTAAGAGAACACCGCTTTGGAGTTACACGACTGGCAAGCTGGTGAGTAAAGTGCACCTTCAGCACCTGCGCGGTGTGAACCGCGCTGTAAGGCACAGTCAACCTTTAGGTAGACGCGATCCGTTAGATATCGAGGCAGTAATCAGCAGGACACGATGAGCGAAAACACAGACGCTTCAACTTCTCCCGGCGTGCCCGTGGAAGACCCGACACCGTTTGGCTGGTTGACGACCGCCGACCACAAACGAACTGGGCGACTTTTCATTGTTAGTGCACTGCTGTTTCTTGTTTTGGGAGTTGTTCTCGACCTGCTTGTCCGACTAGATCTGACGTCGGCAAGCAAATTTGTAAGCCTAGATGTTGACAGTTTTGCGCAAGGTTTCGCGTTCTCTAGAGAAGCTCTCGTTTTGCTGTTCTTAATTCCAGCATTCCTCGGCGTGGCTATCTATATGGTCCCCCTCCAAATTGGTGCCTCGAACCTGGCCTTCCCGCGAGCGGCCACAGCGTCTTTCTGGATATGGAAAATATCTGCTGTCGTACTTATTGGCGCCTACCTGGGCAACGGAGGTCCTTACGGCGGGTGGGCCAACGGGGTTGACCTGCATATGTTGGCACTGAGTGGTTTGGTGTTGGCACTACTACTTGGCTCGGTCACCGTGGCGACAACAGTGATGACCATGAGATCCCCTGGCCTTTACATGGACGAAACGCCGCCGTTTACATGGTCCGCCTTAGTGACCGCCTCAATGCTGGTGGTGAGTTTGCCGGTTTTACTCGGACAGATAGCGATCCTCTACGTAGACCATCGCTATGGGCGAGTGTTCCTGTTTGGCAATTACGGCATATGGGAACGAATCGACTGGATTCATCGGACGCCCCAATTATTCATATACGTCGTTCCTGTGCTTGGAGTAGCCGCTGAAATTGTTTTGGCCGCGGCTAAACGACGGGTTTTCGAACCCATCGCTATGTACTTCACCATCGGCCTCGTCGGACTCTTTGGTTTCGGGGCATGGACCAACTTTGCAATCACCGGCGAGGGTGCCGACATTATCGACGGCTTTGAAGGGGTTGTCTTAGTAGGGCTCTATGCCGGAGCGCTATTAGGGACCACCGGGCTGCTTGGCCTACTAGGCCTTGCTGTGATTCAGAATCGCAAACTGCCGAAAATAAACACCTCTCTGATTGCAGCCTTCGCCGCGGGGAAACTGGTTCTTGTAGGTGCACTAGTCGGACTGATCGGAGCAGCAGCCGATTGGCTTGAAATAGCGGGCCGCGGGAATGATGGCAACCCACAACTGCGAATGACCACTTGGGTCACCGGCCAACAGTCCGTGCTCATCTATGGGGCGGGACTCCTTGGCCTCTTGGCTGCAATCCATTGGTGGGCACCCAAGATCTGGGGTCGTCAACTAAATGAATTGCTGGGTTTGCTGAACTTTCTCGTAATTGGGGCTGGAGCGCTCCTAGCGTTCCTCGGCCCGGCATTGTCAGGGCTGCTCACAGAACAACCTGACTTCGTTTATGCCGACCCGAATGCCACGTCCCTCTACGCCAACTGGATAGACGACACGGGAGCCGAAGGTCTTAGCGCCCTAGGAGCCGCGGGTGTGGCGATTCTGCTAGTCGGGGTAATAATCCTTCTGCTCAATTTGTTCACGTCAATTGTTTTAAAGAAAGGGGTCGAAGCGGCCGAAGACCCTTGGTCAGCTCAATCCCCCGAGTGGATGTTGCCATCCCCTCCTCCGATGGGAGAGAGCGGCGAGTTGCCAATACTGACGTCGGGAACGCCGCTCCTCGACGAACTTGAAGCTGAGGAGGTAAACGCCTGATGTCAGATACCACTCCAACGCTTGCCTCTGGACGTCCTCAAAGGCCTCGTGCTCAGTTGGTTGGCACGGGGTTTGCATGCGCCATCTGCTCAATGATGATGGCAGGGGCGCTTGGCTTTTACATGGCGAGACGCCACGCATCTGGACCGCACCCGGGCCACGATTGGCTTGATGGTCTAGCTGTACCGAATCCCCAGTTCGATTACGCCTTACTTACCCTTGTAGCGTCGCTAGTAACAGCGCATTGGGCCTTGTGGGCCAGTAGGCGAAGAGACACCGCCCATGCTTGGACTGCCATTGCGACGACCATTGTTTTGGGGTTGGGCTTTATCAACATGGTCATGTACAGCATGAATCGCATGGGATTAGAAATCGGTTCTGGCGAATATCAAAATCTGGCCTTCGCTACGACTGGGCTTGCGCTGATGATCGTCGTAGTTGGCCTCCTATACCTCGGTTTAATGGGCTTGAGGTCTTTAGGTGGCAGCGTCGGGCAACAGGGAAGCACATCCCTAGGCGCGGCGGTCTTCTTTTGGGATTTCGCAGCTCTTGCATGGGCTGTGACTTGGTACACGGTCTACGTGGTGAAGTAGGAGAGTCATGCTCGGTATAGCAAGCAGATACTTCGCCGGCCGCGTTACTTTGGCAACAGCTGCAGCCGTGGCTATCGGTCTTTTCACAGGCATGGACGGCGACGGACACATTGTGATGTTTGCCACCATTGTTCTTGGGACAGCAGCAGCGGCGTTCGCTCTTCTTGCAGGGCTGGCCTTGTCGGTGGGAGACGGCGATTCAATAGACCGCGAACGAGCCCACAACCATCCGTCTAGCCCCGCTTGGTGGCCGATCATGGGCGCCATAGGCCTCGGCGTACTGATGGTCGGTCTCGTGGCTGACGGCTTTATCGCGATAGTCGGGATAGCAGCGATGCTTGTCTCGGCTGTTGAATGGACCTTCAGCGCGTGGTCCGAACACCTCTCACAAGACCAGAAAGCCAACGCGGCAGAACGCAAGAAAGTCCTGGCCCCGTTCGAGATACCTCTTTATGGTGCGCTAGCCATTGCTCTACCAGTGGTGCTTGTGTCCAGAATCCTGCTGACTTCCAGCAAGAATGGCGCTAGCTGGTTTGCGATATTTGCAGCTAGCGGTGTCTTAGGCTTCGCGTTTGTCCTATACGCGAAACCCAATATTCGACGGGGAGTTGTCGCCTCAATTCTGGTGTTGGGGGGACTAGCACTCATCGTCGGTGGGATCGCGGCGACTGCCCGTGGGGAAAGGGACTTCCACCACCATGGTGACGACAAACACCATGACGATGAAAGCCACAGTGACGGTGAAGACCACTCCGGCGACGAGCATTCTGCTCCGGCCCTAAGCGCTCCGGTGGTGATCAGATGAGCATTAGGAAAAGAACATCGAGACGGGCACCAAAGAAATCAATGAAGAATCACTCATTTGCTATCGGCCGGATCATTCGCGGTGCGCCGTTAGTTCTGATGACAGTGGTCCTTACTTCATGCGCTACAGGACGAATAGACCCGACGGACCCAGTAGGCGAAAACGCTAAGCAAATTGACGGAATAATGAGGCTTTCGGGCTATATGGCGACAGCGGTAGGAATCTTCGTTGCCATTGCCGTCATACTTGTCGTCGTAAAATTCCGGGAGAGACCGGACGACGACCCCGACGAACTCCCAAAACAAATTCACGGAAATCGCAAGGCCGAACTCACATGGACTTTGATTCCCGTAGTGATGTTGGTGTTTCTAGCTGTCGTAACGGTTCCGGCCGTATTCGACTTGAGTAGCAAAGGAGATGGGCGCACTATAAAGGTCGAAGCCCAACAGTGGTGGTGGCAATTCAGCTACGACGTTGATGAGGACGGCACTTCCGACATCGTCACCGCCAACGAGATCGTGATACCAGTAGGCGAGGAAGTCAACCTGGAAATTCTGTCCAACGATGTCATCCACTCATTCTGGATCCCGCAGCTCAATGGCAAACGCGACGCGGTTCCCGGACGCGTCCACCATTGGCGGATTAGTTCACCCGTGCCTGGCATCTTCTACGGCGAATGCGTGGAATTTTGCGGGCTTAGCCACGCCGATATGCAGATGCGCGCAGTCGTCTTAGAGGACGACGATTATGACGCATGGGTTCGGGAACAACTAACACCGGCAACAGTCCCGACCAATGCTGCGGCTAAGCGCGGCTATGACCTTTTTGGGAGACATTGTGTTAGCTGCCACGTGGTAAACGGCGTGTATGAGTCAGCTGCTGACGGAAACGCAAATCTCACGTCAGGGTATGCCCCAAACCTCACCCACCTGATGACAAGAACGTCTTTCGCTGGTTCCGTTTTTGAACTCTATAGAGATGACGGGTCTGTGAATGTGGCTGATCTTCGCGAATGGGTTCGAAACGCACCTGACAAAAAAGCAGCTCGACCTGAGAACCGTCAGGGCATGATTTCATTTGCTGAGACGCTTTCAGATAGTGAACTCGACGATCTAGTTACCTACCTATTGACTCTCGGTGGCACCCCACCGCTAATGCCGAATTGACCTGCCCGCAGCGGCTTTCAGGAGATTGACCCCAATGGCCATAACAGAGGAACGCCCCGAAATCCTCGAACTTGAATCTGGAGATACAAGCTCCTCTGGCGTGTTTGCGCGCCCCACCAACGCGACTGGTTGGCGTGCCTGGGTGTTCACGGTCGAC
>JASMKJ010000626.1 GCA_030749275.1 Acidimicrobiales bacterium | reverse complement strand
TGCTTAGCTGGGGATGATCCTCGAGAGCACTAGTAGCGCCGACCTAGGAGCTGGACGCCGTTAGCCATTCCAACAAACTCCGTCGGCAGCGTCACTAGGTCGCTGCCGATCGGGGTGCGGCGCAAGCAAACAGCGACGTGCCGATAGGGCTGGTGCCGCCAACCAGCGATTCCAGACCAGTGAGACAGCGCGTGAGCAGTGTCGAGGAGTAACCCAACTGCTTCTGGGAGGCCGTTGACTCGGGACGGTAACCCAACCGCCAGGGGATACTGCGTGCTACCGCCAATGGTGCCACCAACGACGCCAAACGGTACGAACAATCTTCGATCTCGAAACCGGAGTTTTCGAGCAGCGTCCTTAGGGACTGTCTTGTGTAGCGACGCTGATGCTGAGCCAAGGTATCGGCTTGGCTCCAAAGCCAAGCATGCGCAGGCACAGTCACGTACAACTGACCAGACGGCGCGAGAACACGACAACACTCAGCGACTAAGGCTTCGGGCTCGCCCAGATGTTCAATAACGTCGAAAAGACCTATCGCGCTAATGCTCCGCGCCGGGAGTCGAAGATCCTCCAAGGTTGATGCGACGCTTGGAAGCCCGCGGGCAGCGGCCGAGACGGCTCCTCCAACCGCGGGTCCGAGAGCAACTACCTGAAAACCCGAATCTCTCAATGCCTGGCTGACGATCCCTGTCCCCGATCCGACATCCCACATCGCTCCCGACAATCCATATCTATGGAGGTAGCGAATCAACAGAGAGTTCCTCACCTGATACCACCAACTGGGGTCGACCAGATCGTTGATCGCAACCTGTTGCTCATCGGAAAACGCCGTGACAGGGCGCACCCCCCTACCGACCCAGATGCCGTCGCCAAGATCGGCTCGATCTTTGATCAGCCATCCGTACAGATTCTCGAGCCGGTCGAACTCGGCACACCCAGACGGTCGGGCGGCTGCTTCACATCCCATCCGTGGCTCCCGATTTGTCAGCCGTCACTTGGTAAAGGTTCTCCATTTTAGGCTCCACCAAGGGTCGGTCACCTATCGTCGAAGATGCTCTCGGTGCGACAGTTGGCGAAAGTGAGCAAGTTTTCGTACAGACTCTATGTGATCCACTGGCCGGACTACCTCGGGGTCGATCACGTGATCGCAGAGGTGAACTACTGGCTTTGGGGTCTGATTATGTTGTTCTTGTTGATTTTGCTTTCTCATCTCTCTTACAGAGGTTTCGATTCAGCCTTCCCGAAGCGTAAGAAACGATTTTCGGTGTCCTGAGAAACCCCTAAGAGCCCAAGGATTATCTGCTATCGCACCCGTCCCCCCGATCAATACGGCATCCTATGGAGATGGAGCGACCACGTCGCGTTCTTGGCGTCTACGACGGTCACAACTGCAACGCAGCTCTTGTCGAGGATGGAAGGCTCGTCGCTGCCGTTGAAGAAGAACGATTTTCACGCTTGAAGAATCACGACGGGCGAATTTCCGACTTTGGGGGGCCGCTACAAGCCATCAAATGGTGTCTTGGCCAAGCTACCGGGCCTATCGACGCAGTTGCGCTAGCCCTCGAGAAACCTGAGGATCTGCACCGTGCGGCACTGCTCTCCTGGATGTCCGATATCGGAGGCGGTTCAGAGAAACGACTCGTTAGAAGCATCAGGGGCAAGCCAGCTTCGCTAGAGACTGTTCTCCAATACCCGCTAGTTACCCAGCAGCACAGGACTGAGACTCTCCTTACACTCCTGAGTTCCACTGGTATCGACCTTGACTCGGTTCCCGTCTCGCACGTCACTCACCACGGTGCCCATGCCGCATCTGCCTACTTCACCAGTGGGGTGAAGGAAGCGCTTGTGGTCACCATGGACGGCCGTGGCGACGACCTTGCAGGTTCCGTGATGACCGGCCGAGATGGTCATCTTGAACTTCTCGAAGAAATCAACTGGATGCAATCCATCGGACATCTCTACGCGGCGGCGACCGTCGTTTGTGGATTCAAAGCAATGAGACACGAGGGGAAGATCACAGGCCTAGCAGCACAGGGCAAGGTGAACGAGTCTCTCTATCGGGCGTTACACCAGTACTTCGAATCATCCGAGGGGACTTGGACAACAATCGGGCTAAGCCGGGACATCTCCGTAGGACCGTATCCGGATAGCCGGTTCATCCAGCAGATCGAGACAGTCAAAGCCCACACCCAAAGGGTCCCTCGTGAAGATATAGCGGCGACCGTTCAGAGCCTGACCGAAGACGTGGTAGTCCCCTACATAGGAGAAAGGCTCCGTTCAACCAGATCAAGGAACGTCCTGCTAGCAGGAGGCCTCTTCGCTAACGTCCTACTCAATCAACGAATCGCTGAGTTGGGGAACATGGATTATCTCTACATCCACCCCGCAATGAGCGACGCCGGACTTGGGGCCGGTGCCGCAATGAGCCACTTCTATCAGCACCATCAGTACGACGGCTGGTCGTTGGACAACGTTTTTCTCGGACCTTCCTATACCGATTCGGAAATCCAACGGACTCTGGAAGATAGCGGCGTTGGCTACCAGGATCTCGGCGCAAACATCGACGAACGAGTTGGTCAACTACTAGCCGAGGGATCGGTGGTTGCTCGATTCACGGGCGCTCTGGAGTACGGCCCGAGGGCGCTCGGAAACCGCAGCATTCTGTACCAGACGACGGACTCAGACGCAAACGATTGGCTTAACATGAAACTTAACCGCACTGAATTCATGCCGTTCGCACCCGCGACCCTGAGCGAACACGCGGATGAGTGTTATGAACTGTTTCAAACAGTTGATAGAATAGCAGAGTTCATGACCGTGACCGTCCCCTGCACAGCTCGGATGAAGTTGACCAGCCCCGCTGTCGTGCACATCGACGGTACGGCCCGTCCTCAGTTGGTACATCGGGAACGAAACCCGTCTCTTCACCACGTCCTTTCCACCTATCACAACCTCACCGGTATCCCGTCGATCCTCAACACTTCCTTTAACCGGCATGAAGAACCAATCGTCCGAACCCCTAAGGATGCGCTCAAGTCATTCTTCGAGTCTCACCTCGACTACCTAGCGATTGGGCGGTTCCTGGTTCAGGATCGGCGAGGGTCATGAATCCCAATAACGCTCTCACTGAAGTGGCAGTGAGCGTGGTGGTTCCCTGTTACTTGACCGGCTCTCGACTGTCGAAAGTTGTCGAGGGGGTTGAACAAGCGTTCGCCAGAATCGCTGGAACATGGGAGTTGCTCCTAGTCGACGACGCGTCGCCGAACAACCAAACCTGGGACACAATCATCGAGGAGGCGAATCGAAACCCGCATGTTGTGGGAATCCAGTTGATGTCCCAATCGGGCCAGTTCGCCGCAACCCTCTGCGGTCTCAGAGCCGCACGGGGAGAAATTGTCGTAACCATGGACGACGACTTTTCCCACCGGCCGGACCAGATTCACCTTCTGATCAGTTCGCTCTTAGACGATCCTAATCTTGACGCGGTAGTTGCCTCTTTCGACCAGGGAAACCGAAAGAAACATCGCCGAGTTGGTAGTCGGGTCTATCGTCGGCTGCTCAGGCGAAGTTTCGAGCTTCCCTCGGACCTAGTCCTCACCAGTTTCCGTGCTCTAAGGAGGCCCTTGGTCGATGCGCTTCTGTCACATAGGACGCGTAGGCCGCAATTCGGCGCCCTGCTGCTCCAGACAACCAAGCGCATCAAGAATGTGGATGTGGCCTCTCAAACCAAGCAAGAGATCCCAAGTCGCTACAGGTTGCGTTCACTCGTCAGCTACTCGCTCTTCAACGTCATCGAAGCCGGTATCAGACCAATGCGAGTCCTCGCCCTCATCGGCGTACTAGCGGCCGCGGCAAGTGTCGTTCTCGGATCCGTCTTCTTTGCACTCTGGGCTCTCGGAGACACAGGGGTCCCGGGATTCACTTCGACCCTGCTCCTAATCAACTTCTTTGGTGGCCTGACTATGGCGTCAGTTGGCCTGCTCGCAGAATACGTGGGCCGAATAATGGAAGAAGTTCGAGGCGCACCTGTTTACGTCGAACGTCAGCGGGTTAACCCCTCCAGCAACTAGTCCGATTCTTGTTGCCCGTGAGCCGAACCAATCTTGATGCTTGTGGCAACTTCTTGAGCTGCCAGTCTCACAGCGGCCGATGCGATTGCATTGGTGCTCGCAGATACTAAGACGTGACCGAGGCGATAATTGCCGGTTGCAAAGCCATGGACTTCGTCTCCCGGAGACACATCTAGTACAACACTTTCGAGGTAAGCGGGGCGCGAGGCCGCGGCCGGATCACACAACCCAAGTTGTCCGACAACCCCGGACGCGGACGTGAACACGAGATGCCCACTTGCGGCGGCCCTACCGTTCCCCCGAAGCCGGAAATCTGCAAAACCGGTTACGGCAAGTCTCACCAACTCTTCGTAGACGTCAAAGCCCCCCACGAGGCCGACCAGTTCGGGAAGACACGTCGCCCCGGCTCGACAAGCGACCTCAAGTACAAAGGGCTGATCGCCAACCAGCATGAGATCAACGTTTACGGCCGCGTCCACCACGCCCAGTGCCACGATCGCTTCTTTCACAACCAGGGTTGCCAGTTCCGCAGACGTTGGGGATAGAGAACACGGCAAGGTGTGACCCACCGGAACCGTGTGCACACCGGTCTCATGGAGAACGTCGTCGTGCAGATAAACAGCCTGGAGTTCAGAGCCGACCACGAAAGCTTGCGCGCCAAACTCCGTACCCAAGAGACACCTCTCGACCAACAACTGATCGCTTGACGTATGAGATCGCGCAAGCGCCACCGCCTCTGCTAACCCTTCCGGCGAGTCAACCCGCACAACGCCCCGGCTCCCGGAACTGTCCGGTGGTTTCACTACCACTGGGTAGCCGATCTCTCGTGCCGTTTCCATGACATCGGAGGAAGGCCCATTGACATCGCCGGGAGCGATGGGCACCCCTGCAGCGGCCAGGCATTCCTTCATCGAAATCTTGTTCGAGCACCGCTGTGCCGTCTCGGTGTCAACCCCAACTAGACCAAGAGCATCAACAACGCCCCCAAGAGCCGGGACAGCTACATCGGTGCCAGACGTCACCACTGCACATGGACGTGTACGACGCGCCGCCTCACATACACCGCCAATATCTCGTGTGTCAACCAGAACGACTTCGTCTGCCACATCCAACCCTGGATAGCTGCCTGGGGTGGATACCACAACCGCCGAGAAGCCCAGGCGCTGCACGGCCGCAATCAGCGGTAATTGGTAAACGCCTGCTCCAAGGATCAATACTTTATCCACTAGGGTCAATCCGGTTTCTCAAGCGCCACCAACCACAACACCATGCCACTAATCAAAGACACCGTGCCTCCACCGATCCCTTTCAACCGATCATCGTTG
>JASMKJ010000625.1 GCA_030749275.1 Acidimicrobiales bacterium | reverse complement strand
GAATACGTCAACATTTCCGGTTCGCTCGTCATATCTCAGCGTTCGATCATTCGGGATATCAGAAAAGATGAGATGTTGGGCACTAGGTATGTACACCGGCCCTTCCGCCCACCGAGCACCTGTCCACAGACACTCGATATGAGCGTTGTGAATCACTAGCCCACGAAATTCGGGCTCCAGGACTTCAATAGCGTTATCTAGGGCCATGGCTCCCTTTGGGCACTGAAGATCGTATGACCTTGTATATCCTTATTCGACTGGAGCGACTTCCACGGTCAATTGGGCTCGCACCTCCGGGTGAAGACGCATCTCGACTTGGTGAGTTCCAACACGACGGATGGGCTCTTCGAGGGACATATTTCTACGATCTAATTCAATCCCCGTCTGAGCATGAACCGCTTCCGCTATTTCAGTGGTGGTAACCGAACCATAAAGTTGGTCATCTTGACCAACACGGGCTTGGACTGACACAACTACTGCTTCCAATCGCTGAGCAGCTTCTTCGGCTACCTCTCTTTGCTTGAGGTCTTGCAGATCTCGAGATCGTTGCATCGCTACGGCCTGGCTGGCGGCACCTTCAGTTGCTCGCATGGCTAATCCCTTGGGCATCAAAAAGTTCTGGGCATATCCGTTTGCAACTTCTACTACGTCTCCAGTGTTACCTACCCCTTCAACGTTAGAGCGAAGGATGACTTTCATTCGGTCACCGCCTCCTCCATGGTGTCGTCAACTGTGTCGACATCGCCATTGTCCTCGGGTTCTGGGTATTCGTCGGACTGCATTTCTAGTTGCGGGTCGTCGGCCATCTCCTCGTAACGAGAGTCGTCCCGGTCAGAACGGCCTCTGCGACGGTCACCTTTGCGTTGAGTCACAACCCTTTGTGCATAGGGTATGAGCGCCATTTCTCGGGCAACTTTGATCGCCTTAGCTACCTCACGTTGCTGTTGTCGGTCGTTACCCGATACTCGTTGGCCTCGAATCTTAGCTCGGTCGGATATGAACGCCCTTAACAGGTTGACATCCTTGTAATCGACATACTCGATCTTGTCTTTGACTAGCGGGCTGACCTTCTTTTTGCGCGGTTTCCTCAAGTCCTTTTGACTCATACGCGGTTGCTTTTTCTTACCGGCCATTAGAAGGGCTCCTCGTCAGGGATTTCATAGCCAGCTCCAAAATCAGAGCCTGCATTTGATGGAGCGGGCTGTGGTGGTTGGGGTGAACTTCCTCCCCCGCGTTCGTTCTTGCTCACTTGGGCGGTTGCCCACCTGATGCTCGGGCTCACTTCGTCCGCAAGTACTTTGATCGTTGAGCGCTTTTCCCCGTTTTGAGTTTCCCAGGACTGATAGTCAAGACGGCCATACACAACGACCCTCATACCGCGCGTTACTGACTCAGCTACGTTTTCGGCCAAATCTCGCCAGCAGGTAATTTCAAAATAATGGGCTTTGTCTTCACCCTGTTGTGAACGTTGATTCCACGCAAGCCCAAAATCGCAAACCGCTGCGCCACTTTGGGTGAACCTTAGTTCTGGGTCCCGAGTTGCGTTTCCAACGAGCACGACATTGTTATCGAAAGCCATTCTGATCTCCTAAACTCAGTCGGCACTGCTTGGCGAAGCAGGTCCGGCAAGCAGTCCGCGTCGAGCAGCTTCGTTTTCAGGTAATCGGATCAGTTTATGACGCACCACGTTGTCTGCTATCCGCAGCACTCGTTCAACTGGATCCATCGCTCCGCCCTCGGCAGTTAGCTCAATCACCGAATAATAGCCTTCGGTTTTGTGGTCGATTTCATAGGCGAACCGACGCCTACCCCAGAAGTCAAAGTCAGCAACGGTTCCGACTTCTTCGATACGACTACGTAGATCCTTGAGTTCTTCTTGAACCTGAACATCATCAAGGTCTCCGTCATGGATAACCATGAGCTCGTATGCGCGCACGCCGTTTCCTCCTTCGGACCCGTGACCGGGGCCCCACCTGGGGCAGGGGTTCTTAAATTTTCAGAAAACCGGGGCGTCACTAGGTGGTCGCCGCCGTGAGCACACCACGGTATTGCCTAAACACCCCAAACCCACCCAAAGCACACCGAAAGAAGGCCGACGAGGACTTGCCTCTACATCTCTTTGTGGGCTTCGCCGAAGATCTTGCGGGTCAACCGCTGTGCTTCTCGCTCAACAAACAAACGGTTTGCTTCGCTTTGTTTTTCTGAATTCGTGGAATCGAGCTGGGCTGTAACCCATAACGAAACTGTGAATCGCGAACTAGCTCCGGCAAACCAGGCCATGCGTCGCTTGGAGTCAATCCCTAGCTTTCCTTTCACGGGTATTTCGTTGTCGGCCAAACCAATGGTTTGGTTAGCAAAAAGAAAGTCGTCAAGTTGCTGTGTAACTCGAAGAGCAGTTTCGGCATCAATCACCCTTGAGGAGTCGTGGCTAAATCGATCAATCGTTTCGCCGGACCGGGCACGGGTTTCGAGGAGGATCGTTGTCTCGTATCTTCGGCCGCCGTGAGTAAACACAGAATGGTATTCACCAAGTTGAAACACTGTGATCTCGTTCGGCCAGCTGAAAAGTTCTGATGGAACTTCCAGTCCAAAGAGATCAACGATGGTTCGACCCTGTGCCAAGTCGCGGTCAAATAGTCGATCCTCAGAACCGTAGGCTGCCCGTATCTGGTTGCGATCATCTAATACGACAACCACTGCTTCCTGAATTTCCGTTTTCGACATCGCGTCTCCGACGACATCGGCGACTCGGCTTTGAAGATCAAAGTCAATGGTTGATATGGCTTCGATATCGCCTCGGAGTAGCGCATCTCGACCATATATATCGAACATATTTCGATAAATTTTCTGCAAAGGAACCCGCAAGCCGATACCACTAACCATTTGATTCTTAGGGCTCGCGGCCTCTATGGGGTTGAGTAGATCAGCCAGAGATACTTGTCGTTGCGTCAATAATTCGTCATCTGTGATCAGGCCCTCTTTGTTCAATGCCAGCAACACATCGCCGCGGTGGGCTTTATCTGTTCGAGGTAATACCCCGTTGGAAATGAG
>JASMKJ010000624.1 GCA_030749275.1 Acidimicrobiales bacterium | reverse complement strand
GCTAGGAAAGGGACTGGTGGGCACAGCTTCCTATTATGACCATGTCGTAAAAACTCAGGATGGGTGGAGGGTGAAACATCGCGAATGCATGATTCACCGTCGCGACAAACTTGACGCTCCCTGTGATCAGAACACTTAATTAGATCTTCGAACCACCGGCCAAACCCACCGTCAATCGCTTCATCTCTGCGTGAAATCAACGATCCGACGACAAGCCTCGTCTAGGTGCTGTTCATCGACACCGTAAGAGATCCTGATCCATCCTCTTGATGTGGGGCCAAAGGCGCCAGCATCAAGCACCGAGACGCCAGTTGATCGGTACAAATCCCACGCAAAAGAATGAGCGTCCAGGTTGTGACCTCGAACATCTGCCATCAGGAACATGCCTGCTTCCGGAACAAGAACTGGGAGGGCACTAGCTTCTCCTAGCTTCTCGACCACTAAATCGCGTCGCTTGCGGTAAATCTCCCTTGCCACCGCAACTTCTTCATCGCCTTGACGTAGCGCCGCATCCGCGGCTTCCATAACAAACCCGGGAAGACCATACAAATTGATCAGCGCCATTTTTCTCAGATGTTCCCCTAGTTCAGGTGGACCAATGGCCCAACCGCATCGCCATCCCGTCATCGCATACGACTTGGAGACGCTGCTCACCGTCACCGTACGATCCAACATTCCTGGTAAGCCCGCAATCGACTGATGAACCCCATCGAACACCAGGTCTCCATATACCTCATCGACTAAGACCCACAGATCATGTTCCACAGCCACTCGCGCTAGTTCCTGCAGTTCATTTGAATTCAGAGCTACCCCTGTTGGATTAGATGGGTTAGAAAAAACGATGCCGCGAGTTGCTGGTGTAATCGCTTGAACAATTGCTTCGATATCTGGTCGAAACCCTGAGTCAACTGGCTGCGTAACCCGCACTTGGCGGGCTCCTGTGGAAGCTATAGCGGCTTCATAGGTCACATAGGCAGGGTCCAAAACGATTACCTCATCGCCGACGCTGAACAAACAACGACACGTTGAGTAAAACGCATTCTGAGTCCCTGCCAGCACTGTGATCCATTCAGGATCTATCGCCACACCTGCCGAACGAGAAGTCTTTTCGGCGATAGCCGACCGCAATGAGTAACGGCCCTCCAGTTCGGTGTAGTGCGTGTCCCCGTTCCGCATCGCGTCGACGGCTGTTTCAATAACGAACGCCGGAGTATGAAGGTCGGGATCACCAATGCTGAGAACGATGACATCCTCTCCCCGTTCCAAGGCCAAACGGGACTCGGTCAGGATGTCCCAAGCATCAGTTCCTTCTCCGCTCAAGGAATCTACAAACGGCGCGAACTTCATCGGTGAAGAGTAGCGGGGACTCTGAGAGAACTGGCTCTAATTAGCTGCCTTTGGGCATCGTAATCCGGTTCTAGTTGCGCGAAACCGATCCGGGTCCTGGGTTCATCCTCTCCGAAGTTGAAATCAACCTCCAGTAGATTGTCTGCATACTTTTGGTGCCGTGTCCCTCCTGGACACTCAAATTAAGAATGATCAGACAATGAACACCGACAGGGACTTTCGTGACACCGTCCACTACTTCTTGAACGTGACGACGCCGCAAATTCTGGAATCAACAAGCGGTGGTGCTATCTCCCGCGCACAAGCTTGGCGCGCCGCTCTGTTTGACTTTGGCTTGGCGGCCTTCGGGTATCCAGCGACGTACGGCGGCAACGAGGACCCACTTGACGCTCTCATTTGGCGCGAGGAAAGTCAGGGAAAGATTCCTCGTGAAGACAATTTGTTCGGGATAGGGGTCGGGATGGCCTTGCCAGTGATTCGCGACTACGCATCAAAAGAAGTGAAAGATCGCTTTCTTCGTCCCGGGCTCAGAGGGGAAGAAGTCTGGTGCCAAATGTATTCGGAGCCGGGGGCCGGTTCTGACCTCGCGGGGCTCACGACTCGCGCCGAGTTGGATGGTGACGAATGGGTGGTGACTGGGCAGAAGGTGTGGACATCGGGGGCGCAAAACAGTCAATATGCGATTTTGCTTGCACGCACTGACTTCGATGCACCGAAACACAGCGGAATCACAATGTTCGTTTTGCCAATGGAACAAACGGGCGTCGATATACAGCCGCTGATTCAAATGACTGGAGAGGCCGAGTTCAACCAGATCTTTCTTGAAGAAGCTCGGATCCCTCGGCAGTGGGTCGTCGGTGAGGTAAACGACGGTTGGCGGATGGCGGTGGCGTTGTTGGCCCACGAACGCATTAGAACCGGTCAGGGTTCCACGATGGGAGACAGCACTCAGCGTTCTAAGTCGGGCCGCGTCCCCATTCCCTCGAGGCAGCTGATTGAGTTGGCGCACGAAAAAGGCCGGATCGGCGAAGCAGTGGTGCGACAGGAGCTAGCGACTTTGATTACCGGTGAACGCATTATCGAGTTCATCCGGCGAAGGAATATGGTGCATCCATCAATAGGTAAATTGTGGCGAACGCGACAAGGACGCGCCGCCGCGGACTTCGCGGCACGAATCTGCTTTCCTGCTTCGCCTGCTTGGAGCAGTGATGAGGAATCAGAGGACTATTTTCAGTTCCACATTCTCAACTGCCGGGGAATGAGCCTCGGTGGCGGTACCGATGAGATACAGCGCAACACGCTTGGCGAACGCGCACTTGGTCTCCCTAGGGAGCCGGGACCTGCTCGCGACACGCCGTTTCGTGCCCTTCCTCGCAACTAACGCTTCTTTGCGTCACCTACAACATTCGGCCGTCAACTGCTTCACAGCGAATCTGGCGCGAGGGACCGAGAATCAACAGCGCCGTATATCGAGACGGCACAAAGCGTGATGAGTCCCATGGCAACGATTGTCGCTCGAAGGCCCACTATCTCTGCCAGTGCACCTAGAGGTGCCGCTGCAATGCCGAACCCGGCGAAGGCTAGCTGCATCAGTGATTGAACGCGCCCGTGATGAGAGGGCTCGGAGAGGACCATCGATCGGCTGCTCGTGAGGACCATGAACCCGTTAGTGGCGAGGCCCAACACTACGACTACGGGCAACGCCAATAGGTAGTTAGGTGCTACACCGAAAATAATGACTGATATGCCAAAGGCCAGGCCGCAGTAGATCAGCAAACGAGTAGAACCTGATCCATCTGCTCGCGAAGCGACAAATGCCGTCATGGCAACAGCGCCGAGGGCAGAAGCAGTGGTCAAGAAGCCGACGTGACTTTCCGATAGGCCCATCTGTCCTTCAACTAGCGCGGGCATGAAGGCCACGTAGTTGAATCCGATTGTGATCGCCACGATGGTGGTCAAGATAAGCCGTCGGAGTTCGGGTTTGCTTCGAACGTAACTGAAGCCGTCGAGAATCTCGGTGATCGGGTTCCGATTCGACGGGTTCACGGATTCTAGTTTCGGCAATCGTGAGGTAAGAACAGTGGAAACCGCAGAGAACACTGCCGCCGCCAAGTAGGCGCCGCCGATGCCGACTGTCGCGACGCCAGCGAGCACTCCCGCTGCCGCAGGCGCGAAGATCCGAGTCAGACTCATTGACATTGATGTCATGCTGATCGCGTTACCTAGTTGTTCAAGTCCTACTAGTTGTGCCGATGCCGAAATTCGAGCTGGCCCTATGAGGCCAAACATCGCCCCTTGGATGAGACTCGCTACAAGCAGCATCCAGTAGCGGGCGTTTCCGGAGACCGCCGCCACGCCCATGAACGCAGCGGCTAATGCGATCGTCCCTTGTCCTAAAACCAGCAGAGTGCGTTTAGCCCAACGATCAGCAAGAACGCCGCCTATTGGGGTAAACACCAAGAGTCCTAAGCCAAAGGCCAGGTATACAACACCAAGGCCACTTTCTCGTTCGGTGATATCCCATGCCAACAATCCCCGCAATAAGAACTGCATCTGGATTCCCATGTAGGAGAAGATGCCGCTCCACCAGAAGAGTCGAAAGGCTGGAATCCTCAAAGAAGCAAAAGTGGAGGAGCCATTTTCGTTGGCATTCGCGGAAGCCACTCAAGCAAAGTAGCGCCCTCAGTTCGCTACTGCTCGCAATGCCATCTACGATTCGCTGTTGAGGTTCGGTGCATCATTCCGGACGTACCCCTATTTAGGAGTTGACCTATGAGAGAAGCAGTCATCGTCGACGCAGTTCGAACACCTGGAGGAAAACGGAACGGCAAACTGCAAGATTGGCACGCAGTCGATCTGGCAGCTCACGTGTTGAAAGCCATCGAACAAAGGACTGGTATTGATCCTGCGATCGTTGACGACGTGATCATGGGATGCGTCATGCAAGTGGGTGAGCAATCGTTAAACATCGGTCGGAACGCTGTATTGGCTGCGGGTTGGCCAGAGTCGGTTCCCGCTACGACAGTCGACCGGCAATGTGGTTCGAGTCAACAAGCTCTGCATTTCGCAGCTCAAGGTGTAATTGCAGGTGCCTACGACGTCGCCGTTGCCGCCGGTGTTGAGGTAATGACGCGGACTCCTATGGGGGCGAGTGTGGTGAAAGGCATGGGCTTTCCGTTTAGCGAAACAATGCAGAATCGTTACGAAGAGACAGGGCTCCCTCCTCAAGGTATTGGCGCGGAGATGATCGCCGACGAGTACGGCTTCACTCGCGAAGACTTGGATGCATTCGGCGCCGAGAGTCAACGACGGGCGGCTGTCGCTACCGCTGAGGGAAGATTCGAAAATGAAATTGTCCCGGTACCAATCGAGATAGATGGTGCTACAGAGATGATGACATCTGATGAAGGGATCCGCGAGGGCACGACTACCGAGTCACTCTCAAAGCTGAACCCTGCCTTTCGTGAAGATGGAAAGGTGACCGCAGGCAATTCAAGCCAGATCACAGATGGGGCTTCGGCTGTACTAGTAATG
>JASMKJ010000623.1 GCA_030749275.1 Acidimicrobiales bacterium | reverse complement strand
CACATCATGGAACAGCGCGGCTAAACGCACCCGGAGCCGAGACGGGCTCTGGCTAGTGACTGCGATGGTGTGAGTGAGAACGTCCTTGTGTCGATGGATGGGGTCCTGTTCAAGTCGCAACGCAGGAAGTTCAGGTAGGTGCTCCTCGGCCCAACCCGAGTCAACAAGATGCCAGAGACCTTCACTAGGGTCTTCCTCAACGAGAACTGCGTTTAGCTGTTCTGCAGGATTGGTGTCAGTCATGCGATTAGTACAGACTCCGTCGGACTAGATTCCTTCCATGGTGCCATGAGGCACCGGTAGAACCACCTCAGAACCAAACTGAACCATTTCACGTGACTCGATCGTTTGTCCATCTTCACACCCACACTGAGTTCTCCATGCTTGATGGAGCGGCACGTGTCTCCGATGCCGTCGCGGCTGCGGCGCGTGATGGACAACCGGCACTCGGTATCACCGACCACGGAAACATGTACGGGGTCCTTGACTTCTACAAGGCGTGCCACGAAAACGGAATTAAACCCGTCGTGGGAACCGAGGCCTACATGGCTCTGGAAAGCCGAGAGGAACGTCCAGCGCGTCGCGGTAGACGGATGGACGATTCGGGTGGCGATACCGATGATGGCGCAAAGCTGTATTACCACCTCACATTGCTTGCCGAAAATGACACCGGGTACCGCAATCTCCTAAAGCTCTCCAGCCGAGCCTTTTTGGAGGGCTATTACTACAAGCCCCGTATGGACTGGGATCTGTTCGAACAACACAGCGATGGTTTGATTGCTACGACAGGGTGCTTGGGGAGTGTCGTGCAGCAAGCCCTACTGAAAGGCAACTACCAACACGCGTTGGATCGGGCCGCTCGGCTTCAAGACATCTTTGGACGCGACAACTTGTTCGTTGAGCTGCAAGACCATGAAATACCTGAACAACGTCAATGCAACCCCCAACTCCTCGAGATTGCCCGAACCCTGAACGCTCCCCTGCTAGCAACCAACGACCTTCACTACACCACCCAGCAGGATGCCGAAGCGCACGACGCGCTGCTCTGTGTGCAAACCGGTTCGCAGATGAACGACCCGGATCGTTTCAAATTTCACGGTGACCAGCACTACCTGAAAACAGCAAACGAAATGCGAGACCTTTTCTCGGAACTGCCCGAAAGTTGTGACAACACCCTTTGGGTCGCCGAGCGCGCTGACGTGAACATTGAATTCGGGAATGTTTCCCTACCCCACTTCCCACTCCCACCAGAATTCACCACCGACAACGACTATCTCCACCATTTAGCTTTCGAGGGAGCCAAGAAACGGTGGGGGAACCAACTTTCAGACGAAATCGTTGACCGTTTGGGTTACGAACTCCGCGTTATCGCTGACATGGAGTTCGCGGCCTACTTTTTGATCACCTGGGATTTGATCCGACATGCCCGAGACAACGGGATTCGAGTGGGACCGGGGCGAGGCTCAGCGGCGGGATGCGCTGTGGCCTACTGCCTGCAAATCACCGACTTGGATCCAATCAAATACGACCTTCTGTTCGAACGATTCTTGAATCCGGGCCGAAAGTCCATGCCCGACATCGACATGGATTTCGACGACCGTTACCGAGACGAAATGATCCGTTACACAGCGGAAACCTACGGTCGAGAACACGTCGCCCAAATCGTCACCTTTTCCACTATCAAAGCGCGCGCCGCGGTTCGAGATGCCGCTCGAGTCCTCGGCTATCCCTATGCCGTAGGTGACAAAGTTGCCAAAGCAATGCCGCCTCTAGTGATGGGGCGAGACACTCCGCTTTGGGCCTGCTTCGACCAGGAAGAACAATACGTCGACGGGTACAAAGCTGCAGCGGAGCTGCGCCAAATGTACGACACCGACCCTGACGTAAAACGAGTCGTTGATGTCGCGAAAGGGCTTGAGGGACTACGTCGCCAAGACTCCATCCACGCTGCGGCAGTCGTGATCACCCGGGACCCACTCACCGACTATTTACCCATCCAACGAAAACCTGAATCCGGGGTCGACCCTCAAGACGCCCCGGTCGTCACCCAATTCGAGATGAACGGGGTTGAAGAACTCGGTCTATTGAAAATGGACTTCTTGGGTTTACGGACCTTGTCGATCATTGATGAAGCCCTCAAGCTCATCGAAACAACAACAGGAACCGCGATAGATCTGGAACACATCCCCCTCGACGACACCGGAACCTTCCAGTTACTTCAAGCTGGGGACTCGTTGGGGGTTTTCCAACTTGAGTCTTCACCGATGCGCAGCTTGATGCGAAGCCTCAACCCCACCGGGTTCGACGACATCGCGGCTCTCGTGGCGCTGTATCGGCCAGGTCCAATGGCCGCGAACATGCACAACGACTACGCGGACCGAAAGAACGGCAGAAAGCCTCTCGACCTGCCTCACAACGACCTACACGAAATCCTCGACGACACATACGGGTTAATGATCTACCAAGAATCCGTTATGCGTGTCGCGCAACGCGTAGCTGGTTACACCTTGGCCGAAGCAGACGATCTCCGAAAAGCGTGCGGCAAGAAGGACCGGCAATTGATTGCTGAGCAACGCCTCAAGTTCGTTGAGGGCACCGTTGCCTCCGGATACGAGGAACAACTCGGCACTCGCTTGTTCGACATCATCGAACCGTTCGCTGACTACGCCTTCAACAAAAGTCACGCCTTCGGTTACGGGCTGATCTCGTACCAAACCGCTTTTCTCAAAGCGAACTACCGAGTCGAGTTCATGGCCGCTGTGCTCACGGGGGTAAAACACAATCTCGACAAGGCGGGCATCTACCTGAACGATTGTCGTCAAGCGGGCATCGTCGTCGAAGTACCTGATGTCAATCGCAGCGACGTTGACTTCGGTTCCGTGGATGGACGCATACCTTTCGGACTGTCCGCGGTGCGAAACGTCGGCGAAGGAGTCGTGAGCCCCATCGTCGACGAAAGAAAAGCCAATGGCCCCTACGAGGATTTTTATGATTTCTGTGAACGAGTTCCCACAACGGTCTTGAACAAGCGCTCTCTGGAAGCACTCATCAAAGCCGGCGCATTCGAGTCATGTGGCCACTCGCGACAAGGCCTGTTACTTGTAGCCGACCAAATCGTCGATCAAGTGGTGAACCGGCGACGCGAAGCGGATATGGGGATTCAAACCCTCTTCGGAGAATTGGATGACAACGCTGGCGGTTTCGATGAACGGGTCGAGGTTCCTGCAGAAGAAGTTGACGAAAAGACCATGCTCGCGTGGGAAAAAGAAATGTTAGGTCTCTATGTGTCAAGCCACCCCCTGTACGGTGTCGATGCTTCACTGAGACGCGCCACCGACTGCGTTATCGCTGATGCCCCCAACCAACCTCCACACGAAGACGGGCGGGACCCGTTCATCACACTCGGGGGGGTCGTTTCGAACTTGCAGCGTAAGTTCACTCGAGGTGGCGACGCGATGGCGGTATTCGACCTCGAGGATCTTCAAAGCTCAATAGAAGTCACCGTTTTCCCTCGAACAATGGCCGAACACGGCCACCAGCTAGATGATGACGCGGTGCTACTGGTAAGCGGACGGATCGACACCCGCGACGATGAACCGAAGTTCGTCGCAAACAGACTGAACTATTTCGAAGCCAAGAGCGGGCCCACTGAACTACGACTGACAGTGCCATCTCACCAAGTCAGTGACAAACTCGTCGAACAACTAAAGGAGTTGTTGGCTCAGCACCCGGGAGATACCACGGTGTTTTTGCATCTCGGGAAGCAAGTAGTTCAACTTCCTAACAACTTTCGGGTCGATACGAACAACGGCCTAGCGGGTGAACTACGGGTACTTTTAGGCCCTGAAGCAGTCTTAACCTGAGAACAATTTCAATAGTTTCGTCTCAACCATGTTGGCAGTAACCCCGGTAGGGTGCCATGCTGTGAGTTCATCCCCCGGGGGTATCGATGTCCGACGGCGACACGCGCAAGGTAAACGAGAAAGTTCTCAAGGATCCCCACGCTCAATGGAAACCACTTGAAAAGTTCC
>JASMKJ010000622.1 GCA_030749275.1 Acidimicrobiales bacterium | reverse complement strand
CCCTCGAAACTTTCCTCACTGAATTCGACACGAACCCCACCGAATTACAAGGCTATTTCTGTCACCGGGACGCCTCTATCGAAGAGGCAGTAGCACTATTAGAGGCTTGGAGTGACGGAGAACGCCTAGAAGAAACATGGGTGCGCGGTGAACCCCTCGATCGAGACTGGGTTCAGAATTCGACATGGTTTTGGGAACTCGATGAGCAGCTACAAGGGGTGATCAATCTACGCCACCGGCTCACGCCCGCCCTCAAACAAGAAGGCGGACATATCGGTTACTCGGTCGCACAGCCGTTTCGCCGGCAAGGTGTGGCATCAGCAATGCTCAACGAGGTACTCGGCCAATGTCGAAAACTTGAGATACCTCGGACCCTGCTGACATGTCGATCCGACAACCTCGGATCCATCCGAACTATCGAAAAAAATGGGGGAGTACTGAACCGCGAGGGTTGGAGCAAACCTTCAGGGCAAACTCTGCGATGGTATTGGGTTTCGCTGTCAGATACGTAGACCGAAGAGATCGAAGAAGGCGTGACCGTATTCCTCCGCAGATGACACCAGCGAACCCATCCCAACAAATTCTTCGTCGCTCATCGTTTTGTGACGTTCACCGATTTCTTCGCCACCCCAGCCGCACACGTAACGCAACCTGTAGTCCGAGCTGGTGAGGGCCTCATAGATGGTTTCTGCGAACGACTCAGCTTGCACCGACGCTGCGATACCGGCGGTATAGAACTGGAACATTCTGTCGTAGTGGTCCTGGTATGCGGTAGGTAAGGGATTTCCTTCGTTCTTTGGCAAAATTGCGGTGCGAGTGACCCCAGGTTCAACGATGTGGACTCGGATGCCGAAACTGATGAGTTCTTGGGCTAACGCCTCGCTCATACCCTCCAAGGCAAACTTTGAGCCCACATACACCGTTTGGCCGATATGGCCGATGAGACCGGCGATGGAAGACACTTGGAAGATGTGACCAGAACCGCGCTCTCGCATGCCCGGAACGAACGCCTTCACACACCGAACGGGTCCCCACACGTTGACGTCCATTACTTCTTTAGCTCTGTCGACATCAATATCTTCAGTCACCGAGTTGAAAGCAACACCGGCGTTGTTGACCAGAACGTCGACTGCGTCGCCGTTTACCTCGATTTGTCGGGCACACTCGAGAACGGAATCGTTGTTGGTGACATCAATTTCAATGGTCGAAAGGTCACGACCTTCGGCCAACTCCAGGAGCTTCGAACCCTTCTCCAGGTCCCGCATCCCCGCATACACTTTGTGCCCTTTGTTTGCCAGAAGAAGAGCAGTTGCTCGGCCGAGACCCGAGTTTGCCCCAGTCACCAATGTCACAGTCATAGCTGGACTCTAGCGCTCACCGAAACACGTCGTAGGGTCGCCAGGGAAGGACCCGAGCGTCGCTCTGTCTGTCAGAAATCGAATTCAGCCAGTGGTGCGTTGGCTTTGAGCTAGCTGGCGTTCATGGACTGCGAAATCACCGCAAAGCCTTCAGTGGCTTCAAGTCGCTTTCCTATGACTTCCTGGTAGTCCTCAGACTCGTACCATGCTTTTGCCGCAGCGGTGTCTTCAAATTTCAGGATGACGGTTTGAGGACCGGGCGGGTTTCCCTCAATTGTCTCCGCAGCAACATCGAACACGACAAGTTCGGCACCAGCAGCTTGGATACTTGGCCCCGCACCCTTTTGGTATTCGCGGTATAACTCCAGGTCATTAACAACGTATTGAGCAACGAAATATGCAGCCATGGGGTCAGTTTGACACGTGCAGGAACTGCCTGCCTCCGATCGCGAAACGAGGCCGTGAAGTCAACTCGAAAACACCCTTCGAGGCTTAGGTGGAAGCACCCATTGCCCACCGGATACCGCGTCGAAGTAGTTCGTAATACATCGGTTGCTCCCATGAGCATCGTTCTATGACTGGGTAGTAGTCCATGAGGGGCTGCATGTCCCAGTGACCGCGACAGTGACCGAGGGTGTTGTACAAAACCCCGCCATCCCCTAGGGGACGGAGGTACTGAACGAGCTGCCGTTCACTTTGAGTCCAGTCATTTTCCGCGAAACCAGTCGCCTCACCGCTCCAGTTGGTGTGAAGCAACGGGATGAGATCATTCGCGTCGTGGTGCTCCATTAAATACAACTCATCGTCGGTGTCGAATTGCTCAATGTCCGCAACTAGCCAATGATCAGGATCGCTGAGCTCGACTCGATAGAGGTGGATGGGTGGGTGGGCGACAAATTGACTTCCTAATAGTTTCGCCCACGTCGGAAAACAGCGTGGTGCTTCGACTCCGTTCGGGCGGGGAAGATCCAGAGCAGCATTTGTTCCATGCAAAGCGAGCCAGCGCCCACCGTTTTCGACCCAATCCCAAAGAACGGCTTGCGCGTTTTCACTTGGGCGCACGTCGCAGGTGTAGCTCACAAGAAACTCGACATCGGCGATGCCGCTGATCGATTCGTAATCGGGAACAACGGTGACCCTCACGTGGGGATGCTCCGCCAATAAGCCGAGCAACTCGCCCCGAGCGAAATCAATATCGTGATACTTCCCGCCTGTCACCAGGTACGCATCAACGCGCTCGGTGCGCTCACCCATAATCAGTAATTCACCCGTTTGGTGAATCCCCCATCAACGGTCAAGTTGGCACCGTTGATGTGATTGGCGGCGTCGCTAGCAAGAAAAACGACTGCGTTTGCTACATCTTGAGCGACCCCTAATTCGCCTTGAGGATGAGCAGCTTGGGTTGCTGCAAAGAACTCTTCCATATGGTCTTTGATCATGTTCCAGTCGCCGCCCTCAACGAAAATTGGTCCGGGCTGCACCACGTTGCACCGAATTCCCTTGGGGCCGAGCACTTGGGCTTGACCCAGAGTCCAGTTTGTTACAGCGGCCTTCAAAGCCGAATAGCTACCGGCACCAGTCGCGAAGTGTTCCGCCGTAGCAGTAGTGCCGATACTGACCAGCGTGCCCCCACCTTCCATCAGATGGTCTTGAGCCGCTTCAACGCCGCCTACCAACGCCCGAAGATCAACGTTGAAATTGTTGATCCAATCATCGAGGGAGCGTTGAGGTTTAGCGCTTGTGTTGTGCACGTAAACATCGATACCGCCGAGAGCCTCAGCCGACGTAGCGATCCATGCTTCAAGAGTGGCCAGATCTCCAGCGTCGACTGGAGATCCGCACACGGTTCCAAGCGACGAGAGCTCTCCAACTGCAGCATCAACGCCCTCCTCGTCGCGGGCGCAGATTGCGACCGACGCACCCTCAGCCAGGAACGTTTCCGCGATCGCGCGGCCGATGCCCTTGGTCGCACCCGTCACTAACGCGGCTTTACCCGAAAGTCCCAAATCCATTGACCACTCCCTATTCGCTTTTAATTTCAACTTGTCGTCAGGTCACATCATCGCCGACGCGGCCGACTAAAGGAAACAAGAAGGGACAGTTGAAGGTGAAAGCTAGGTCGCCGGGAGTGCTTTTAGGCCGCTGAACGCTCGCGCCTACGGAACCCGCCGTCGGGGTAGTTGCGATGGCTTTTCACTCTGAATAGTGCCCGGATGATTCGACTCACTATTCCGCGACGCTTTCCTTTTGGTCCGAATTTAGGTGGTCCTTCGTAGGTCCAGTTTTCAATTTCTTCTTCGGTCCTAGTGTCATATTGGACCCTGTAACTCTTCATACCGTTGCCTCTTTTACGGTCTTTTTCATTGTTCATTTCACCCCCCATTTTACACTACACAAGCGTTCCGTAATCGAATTTTGAGATCCACCGCGAGAACGCCTCAGGACGTCCCCTCCCTGAAACGTGTTGCCGCTCGCCCTTTCGACGAATTTTTCCTCTTTGTTGCCGTTCGAGTTCGCCTCTATGAGAATGACAGTGTGCTCATAGCAGTAAAGGACGCCACTGATCCCCGCATCGATGTGTTTCAGGGCCTGCGCGACAAGTCGTTGCGCCAACGCAGAGAAGCTCCCGAGGGAGATCTGGCTGGTATTTTCATCGCTGAAGGGGACATAGTCATCGAGCGAGCGATAGCGGCTGGCTACAGATTGCAGTCGGTCCTCATCGACGCCAAAAGAACCCAACCGCTACCCGATCAGTTCGATGATGTCGACGTGTTCGCGGCAGATGACCCAGTCCTGGAACACATAGCTGGCTATCACTCGTACCGCGGCGCTTTGGGGTGCTTTTACCGCAAGGAACTTCAGCCACCAGAAGAGCTTCTAGCTGACACGTCACTCAAATCTTTCGTCGTTGTCGAAGGGGTAAACAACCCGACGAATCTGGGCACAATCATTCGATGCGCCGCGGGTCTTGATATCGATGCCCTCATACTGAGCCCGGACTCCGTTGACCCCCTGTCGCGGAGGTGTTGTCGTGTGTCAATGGGCGAAGGGTTCTCTCTCCCATATGCCCGTTTGAACGACATAGAGCAAGGTCTTACCGCGGTAAAAAGCTCAGGGATTGAGCTGTTGGCGATGACACCAAACAATGACGCGACGGATATAGCTACGTTGAAGTACTCCGACACTGACAGAGTTGCTGTATTGCTCGGCACCGAGGGTTCTGGGCTTACCGACAAAGCCTTAGCCTCCGCCACAAGGTGGGTGAGTATTCCTATGTCGGGGAACGCAGACTCACTTAACGTCGGCAGCGCGGCAGCAGTCACGTTTTATGCGTTGCGACAAGCGAGGCAAGGCTGAAGAACGTACGACCTTCTGTCGAAAAAGAAAAGAGAAGTAGCATTCGGCCATGGAGCAGATTTGTGGCGACATCGAAGCAGAAACGGTAGCCCTAGCAGCAGTCGTAAGTGGTCTCACCGAAGACCAATGGCGCGCGCCCACCGTTGCGGAAGGTTGGGACAGCCACGAAACAATTCTGCACCTAGGAGCGGCAGATTGGGCCTGTTATCTCGCCGTGGTCGATCCAGACTCATTTCTCGACACTCGCGAGCATTTATCCAAAGGCGAGGTTTCACTCCATGAGTTGGTTGGTTCGGAGATTAAGGCAAAGTTAGGTGGCGAACTTTGGGCTTGGTTTCTTGCTGGTCGTACAGCGATGATCGATGCCTTAGGAAACGTCGACCCAAAGGCACGAATTACTTGGCTTGGCCCAACTATCGGGGCGAGATCGTTAGCCACCAGTCGGCTTTTGGAAACATGGACACATTCTCATGATCTGGCCGACACCTTCGACGTTGAGTACCCCCAAACTGATCGCCTCCGACACATCGCTCACATTGGCTACGTCACCCGAGAGTTCAGCTACATCAATCGCGAGATGACCATGCCTGACGAACCGGTTCGCCTCGAACTCACCAGTCCAAACGGAGAGCTATGGATTTGGGGCCCCGACGAAGCAGAGCAGCTGGTGACCTCTAGCGCCTACGAATTTTGCAGGGTACTTACACGCCGAACACCATTCAGAGATTCAAAGGTTCAAACAACAGGAGTGTGGGCCACCGAATGGATGGAGATCGCTCAACCTTGGATTGAACCAGTCCGGATAAGCGACCGAGCCTGAAGCATCCCGAAAACTGATACCCCAAAATTTCGTGGTAGTGACGGCGACCTCGGTCAGTAAATCTTCCCTACCAGGTCCGCTTCGACTATTGCCGAGCGGAGATCTGACCAGCCATCATCGCTTGCGCCAACCCACTTCTTCAGATGCTCCATTCTCATCATTTCTTCTATAGCCGGGTCATCGGAACTCATCGCCAGAAGAAGGTCAACGAACTGCTGGGCTTGGCTCTGATCAAGCGTGGGGCCCGACGTGAAAGCGCAGTGCGCGTAACTCCGAGTTCGCCAGATTGTCCGTATGTCGTCAGCTTCGAGTCGGTGTTTGCGAATCAAGGGCTGCAACCAAGGTTCAAAAATTATTCC
>JASMKJ010000621.1 GCA_030749275.1 Acidimicrobiales bacterium | reverse complement strand
ACAACGCACGGTTTGCCCCCAGCGGAGGTAATCGACAAGGTGGACGAGTAATCGTCGTCAAGAACCCAGAAACCAAGCGAGCCCTAGGTCAGCTCTGTCTCCCACAGTTACGGGTGTACGGCGAACAGCGACGAAGTGGAGAAAGCCCGTGGCAAAGCGTCCACCCCACGGCGATAGACGTCGACAAAATCTGGAATGACGAGTCAATACCGGCCGTCATACCAATGTTCGAAGATCTTTCCCAAACACCAACAGTGCTTGTTGTTGCCGTCGACCTTGGTGTCGTCGCGTCACTAGACAAGGACTTGGACCGAGTCGGAATCATCAGCGGCGGCTCCATCTACCCCATGGCATGGAACATCCTCCTGGGAGCCCGTAACGAAGGTTTCGGAGGCACACTCACCACTCTCATCGCAGCCCAGGAATCTAAAGCTCAGGAACTGCTTGGCCTCGAGCCCGATGTTGCGGTAGCGGCACTTCTCACCATAGGCAAACCAAAGAAACAGCTCACAAAGCTCACACGAAAAAAGGTGGAGGAGTTCACCACTGTCGATCGTGCCGACGGCCCAGCCTTCACAGGCTGATTCCTGTGACGGCTAACTGACGGGGACCGCTCGTTCTGAAATGTGAACTAAATCACAGCCCGCTGACAACGTGCCGAATAGGGCTCCATGATCTCCAGCAATCCGAGATGACAAATAGGCGTCACTTACCGAGGGATCGCCGTGTTCGACCATAAGAGTTCCAGCCCAAGTAGTGGCGAGTCGCTCGATCAAGCGGCGAGCAGTCGCCTCGGATAGCGGTGCAGCAAAATCTGCTCGTAGATCATCAAGTCGCTGGTCGAGACCGCGGTCGCGACCCCGCGATCGGTCCAATTCGTCGAGGAACGCTTCAACACTTTCGGGGTTTCTCGACGCCGCTCGTTCAATATCCAGTGCAATAACGTTCCCGGCACCTTCCCAAATGGCGTTCAGAGGGGCTTCGCGGTACAAACGGGGCATTATTGAGTCTTCGACATACCCGTTGCCACCAACGCATTCCAATGCCTCGCGGACCACAGGATTTGATTGTTTAGTCAACCAATATTTGGCAACAGGGGTAGCAAGGCGCGCGAACGCGCGCTCATGTTCGTCAACTTCCATTCGTTCATGAGCTCCCGAAAGTCGAGTAATCATCAATGTTGCTGCCTCTACCTCCACTTCGAGGTCAGCCAGAACATTTTGCATTAACGGCTTATCTATCAACGTCGCCCCAAAAGCATCACGGTGAGCTACGTGCCAGCCGGCCTGGCTTACCGCTTGGCGCATCAAGGACACCCCCCAGTTAGCAACGTCTAATCGGGTGGCGTGCACCATTTCGATAATGGTTGGGACACCCCGGCCCTCCTCGCCAACGATCCAAGCCGCAGTGTTGTCGAACTCCAGTTCAGCGGATGCATTAGAACGATTGCCGAGCTTGTCCTTCAGCCGCATGAATCGCAAAGAGTTGCGGGTTCCATCAGGCAGCACACGGGGAACGAGAAAACAAGACATGCCTTTCGGCGCGTAGGCCAGCACCAAGAATGCGTCGCACATAGGAGCCGATGTAAACCATTTGTGGCCTTCAAGCCGGTATTCACCACCAGTACCGGGCGTCGCTGTACTGGTATTAGCGCGCACATCTGAGCCGCCCTGCTTCTCGGTCATCCCCATTCCCAAGAGAACACCCGACTTTTGGTCCGGTGCCCTCAGCTCGTGGTCGTAGCTTCTGCTCATCGTCAACGGTTCCCAAATTTCGCATAACTCAGGCTGATGCCTCAAAGCCATTAGCGCGCCAGAAGTCATCGACGTGGGACAACCGTGGCCCATCTCGACCTGAGTGATCACACCCATCAACGCGTTACGAGTCACGTATGCACCATCGCCAGGAGACTGCTCGTAGCGCATGCAGTGGATCCCGGATTCGACGGCAAGATTCAAGATTGAGTGATATGCGGGGTGATACTCGATCTCATCGATTCTGTCGCCGAAAGGATCGTGGGTATGAAGGATCGGAACGTTTTTGTTGGCTAACCGCCCCCATTCTCGTGTTTCTTCAGTTCCGACTTGTTCACCGAAACTTTCTAAAAGCTCAATGTCCCCACCCTCGCGACGCACCGCATCCGGCAGCACCGGATCAGCCGTGAAAAGATTGTAAGCACCGAGGGGACCTGGTTGGTTATCTGAGGAGGCCATGGCCCTAAACTATCCCGAAGCTTGTTGGAGAAGACAATGAGGGAACGAGCGACTACCTTTCGATAGACCACGCCACGGCAGATATTTATGATTTGCCTAAATAGGGGGAATGAGTGAAATACGTAGCACCATCTTCGGTAGAGGAAGCCACATCTGTGCTTTCCTCATCACCGTCCGCGCAGGTGTTTGCTGGGGCAACAGACGTTGTTCCTCAGCTCCGAGCAGGAAGCCCAGCGCCCGAAGTGCTGGTTGATCTAAAGAAGATCGAAGAACTTGTATCGCTAAAGAGCGACGACAACAAATGGACGGTTGGAGCCGCCACACCAACTGCTTACCTGACAGAGAACGAAGCCTTCAGCCAAGAGTTCCCAGGACTGTCTGAAGCTGCCGGTCTCATCGGTTCAGACCAGATCCAAAATCGATCCAGCCTTGGTGGCAATCTCTGCAACGGTTCACCGGCAGCAGATTCGGTGCCGGCGATGGTAGTCAACGGTGCCAGGGCCATAGTCGCAGGACCCAACGGGACCCGAGTGCTTGATGTCTCTGAAGTGGTAACAGGACCGGGCGAAACATCGCTTGCCGACGACGAATTTATTGTTGAGTTTGAAATCGACAAGATGCCTTCCCATACCGGCGACGCGTACCTACGAATGATCCCCAGAACTGAGATGGATATAGCGGTTGTGGGAGCGGGTGCACGGGTGACACTGGCCGACGATGGCAGCATCGAACAAGCTGTGTTGGCCCTAGGAGCTGTCGCCCCGACGGTCGTCAGAATCCCCGACGCGGAAGATGCACTTTTGGGTACGACCGCCGACGAAGAAGCCCTTAACGCCGTAGCAGCAGCCGCTAGTGAAGCCTGCAATCCCATCGACGACAAACGAGGTACCGTCGCCTACCGGAAACAGGTGGCCGGCGTTTTGGCCAAACGGGCAGTGCTGATTGCAATTGAACGAGCTGAGCAAAGAAACGGAACAAACTAATGCCGCGAACTCACATCACCACAGTTATCAATGGCGACGAGACCGAATTTCTCACCGAAGACAGCACATCGCTGTTGAATGCTCTACGAGATGAAGTTGGTCTCACTGGAGCGAAAGAAGGGTGCGGAACCGGTGATTGCGGAGCCTGTTCCATTCTCGTCGATGACAGAGTCACCTGCTCTTGTCTTATGTTCGCCCCCGAGGCTGACGGAACAACAATCCTCACCGTCGAGGGACTCGCCGATTCCGGTGAACTACACCCCCTCCAACAGTGCTTTCTAGAAGGAGCAGCCCTTCAATGCGGCATTTGCACGCCGGGATTCCTCATGGCAGCAAAGGCGTTGTTGGACAAAAACCCGGATCCGACTGAAACCGAAATTCGTTATGCCCTTGCAGGCAACCTTTGCCGGTGCACTGGGTACGACAAAATTATTCGAGCTGTCCAAGAAGCAGCATTAGAGATGAGGGGTAAGTAATGACTGCGACTGAGGAAAACCCTGGATACAAGTGGGTAGGCACACGACCCATCCGACCAGACGGCCTAGAGAAAGTCACGGGCAAAGCACAATTCGGTGCCGACTTGGTTCTGCCGGGCATGTTGTACGGCAAAGTTGTCCGCTCACCTCACGCGCACGCCCGCATTCTGTCAATTGACACCAGTGCCGCGGAAGCGATGGTGGGGGTCAAAGCCGTGATAACCGGCGCCGACTTTCCTGACCTAGCAGCAAATGGCGCCCACCCGAGTGATATCGACGTAGCCAACAACGCCATCGCCCGCGACAAAGTTCTTTACGAAGGACATGTTGTCGCCGCCGTTGCC
>JASMKJ010000620.1 GCA_030749275.1 Acidimicrobiales bacterium | reverse complement strand
GAGCTTTGCCAGATGTTTCTGATCGCGCTAGCTCTCCACATTGATCGCAATACGCGAACCGTGCCCGTCCTTTGCGGTTGAGAACACAAACAATTCGATGATGCTTTCTCAGCGCTCGCGATAGATCCTGAGAACACCATGAACCAGCAGACGGCGCTTCGTCCCGAAGGTCAATCAGATCGATAATCGGCCACCCTGATCGCTCAGTTGCTCGGTCCGATGTCAAAAGAGGGGCACCGCAGGTAAGTGCTTCAAGCGAGGGAGCAGGTGATGCTATTACCCACCTAGCCCCTTCTCGTTTAGCTCGCTCCAACACTATGTCGCGGGCGTTCCACGTCGGCGCGGCTTCTTGTTGATAGGACTGATCATGTTCATCGAGAACTAAGACCGCGTCTAATTCTTTGATCGGCGCCCAGGCTGCTGACCGGGTTCCTATCGTCGTTCTCCCACCAGCTGAAGCTTGCCAGTCTCGGGGATACAAGGCGATGTCCACACCGGCCCGCTTCATGGCCAATGCAAGGTGTTGGGCTCGAGCCATCGTTGGAACGAGAATCAGAGCGCGACCTTGAGACACCGCGGCGATTGCTAATGCGAAGTCATCACTAGTTGGCGGCATCCTCACCACCGCCCCAGAACGCCTGAAGGCCTCTTCAGCTAAATCACTGGTGGCGACAACAAGGGAATCATGTCGCGGCTTTTGAGAGACCGACGAAACGACCCGGCTATGGGTCGCTGTACGCAAGAAGTGCACCCGACTACCTATCCACTGTCGGCTCGCCCAAGCGGCTAACTCAACTAGGTCCGCGGGTGGTCCGATACCACTAACTTTCTTGACCTCGCTAAGCGAGACGCCCTCGGGCGGGGTGACATCTAAGGCAGTAATCCACCCACGAACCCTCCGGCCTCGCAGGTCAACGCGCACCACAGTTCCGATACGGATCGGAACAGCACCTGAGGCTTTGACAACCTCATTAGTAAGCAAATAGTCAAACTCTTTATCGACCGCTGGTTCGTCGGGAAGAACCCGAACTATTCGGGACACACGCCCATTGTGCTTGACGGGTGGGACCTCGACGACTCAAGTGGAGAATTTATAGCTCCAACGCTGAACGCACATCATCGACTCGGTCGGTTCGCTCCCAAGTGAAGAGGTCACCGGATGTTTCTCGCCCAAAATGACCGTAAGCGGCGGTCGGCTGAAAAATTGGTCGACGAAGATCTAGATCTCTCAGAATTGCAGCTGGCCGCAAATCGAAAACCTCGTTGACTACAGCGGTAATGCGGTCCGGGTCAACGTTCTCAGTTCCAAAAGTCTCAACAAGTACCGATATTGGGCGTGCCACCCCTATTGCATAGGCAACCTGAACTTCGCACTTATCAGCGGCTCCGGCAGCGACAAGGTTCTTTGCCACCCACCGTGTCGCGTAGGCCGCCGAGCGATCGACCTTAGATGGGTCTTTTCCTGAAAAAGCCCCGCCACCGTGCCTTGCATATCCTCCGTATGTGTCAACAATGATTTTCCGGCCGGTGAGTCCGCAATCTCCAACCGGGCCACCCACCACGAAATTCCCCGTTGGATTCACAAATACTTCAAAGTCGTCGTCAGCAAATTCGGCAGGTATCGCAGGGCGAATCACATGCTCAACAAGGTCGGGTTTGATCATGCCATCTCTATCGATACCCGGGTTGTGCTGACTAGAAACAAGCACCGTCTTTAGTCGGACCGGCCGACCGTCTTCATATTCAAATGAAACCTGCGTTTTGCCATCTGGCCTCAAGTACGGAACTTGGCCGGACTTGCGCGCCTCGGTAAGTTGTTCAGCCATCCGATGGGCTACGTGAATAGGTAACGGCATCAGCGCTTCAGTTTCACGACAAGCGAACCCGAACATCATTCCTTGGTCGCCAGCGCCTTGCCGGTCAAGCTCATCTTCTTCGCCGGCTTTACCACTTCTGACTTCTTCCGAGTCATTAACGCCTTGAGCAATATCAGGTGACTGTTCGTCGAGACTTACCATTACTCCACAGGTACTTCCATTGAAGTCCAGCGAGTCTCTGTCGTACCCAATTTCGTTGATTGTCTCTCGGACCACGGAGGCAATGTCTACGAATCCGCTTGTGGTGATCTCACCTGCAACAACTACCAGCCCGGTGGTCACCATGGTTTCACAAGCCACTCTGCTGTTTGGGTCTTGCTCGAGCATTGCGTCGAGGATGGCGTCAGAAATCTGATCCGCCATTTTGTCGGGATGACCTTCGGTCACCGACTCCGAGGTGAAAGTCCATCGACTCACGCATCTCTCCTGATTATTCGATCAACCCGTTCAAGGCTAGGCCAAAGAACGACTTGAAAGGTAGCTCAACTCATCTTCCAAGTATTTGGGTGACCGTATTCAACACTTCGTCGGCAATCTGTCGTTTAGACCGAAGAGAAACATGTCTCTCACATCCATCGGCTTCAAGGATTGTTACTTCATTCGTGTCGTGGGCGAACCCGACGTCGGGAGCCGAGACGTCATTGGCGACAATAACGTCAATCTTCTTTCGTTCTAACTTCTGTTTTGCATGAGCGATCAATTCATCAGTCTCAGCAGCAAACCCGACAATTACTTGACCGGGTCGCTTGACGCTGCCTAGGTCGGTCAAAATGTCTGCGGTCTCCTCGAGCAACACCTCGGGTGGCCCTTGATTCTTCTTGATCTTCGAGTCTGAAATATCTATCGGACGAAAGTCCGCTACCGCTGCGGCCATCACAATCACATCCGCTTCGGCTCTTTGCAGTACGGCTTCATGCATTTGCCGAGCGGACTCAACGGCCACAACTTCGATACCTGCTGAGGTTTCCATCGTGACCGTCGAAATTAAAGTGACATCAGCACCACGTGCTAGGGCTGCTTCAGCAACCGCGTAGCCCTGCTTGCCGGTGGACCTGTTACCCACATAACGCACCGGATCGATCGCTTCTCGGGTTCCGCCCGCTGTGACTATGACTCTTCTACCTTGCAAATCACCATCAGTTAACACTCCTTTGATGGCCTCGAAAATCGTCTCCGGGGCCGCTAAGCGACCGGCACCAGCGTCTCCACCGGCTAATCGTCCTTCCTCGGCAGGGACCACGATCACACCCCTGTCAACCAAGGTCTTGAGATTCTCTTGGATGGCCGGGTGTTCCCACATTTCGGTATGCATGGCAGGACAAACGACGACAGGAGCTCGAGTGGCGACGAGAACCGCTGTAAGTAAATCATCGGAGATTCCACTCGCATAGCTGCCAATACAACGTGCCGTCGCTGGGGCTACGACAATGAGATCTGCTGTTTGTCCAAGGGTGGTATGTGGAATCGGGTCAACGTCATCAAAGATTGATGTTCGAACTGGTTCAGAAGCCAGGGCGTCAAATGTGGCTCGACCGACAAACTTTTGTGCACTTTCCGTCATTACCGGAATTACGTGCGCACCTGAATCAACCAACAATCGGCAAAGCAAAACAGCCTTATATGCGGCTATCCCCCCGGTTACTCCCAGAACGATGCGGCGACCCCCCAGCATCGGCAGATATTCCTACTCTTCGTCAGGCACGGCCTCAAGAGCAGCTGCGGCCGCGGCTGCGTCAGCCTCTGCTTGTGCCAGCGCCTCAGCTTCCAAGCGGGCCCTCTCCTCGGGGTCGAACCGCTCATAGCCGATCTTGTCCGCCTGAATTTCCTCAAACGCCATCGATAGGGACTTGCGTGCCGTGCTGGTGACTTGTGGGGGAACTTCGCTTCCTCCACCTTCTCCCAAACCAAGGTCATACGAGATCAGTTGACGAGATCTTTTGGCGGCGAGACTTACCAACGTGAACTTTGAGTCAACCTTTTCAAGCAACGCTTCAAGGCCAGGCGTGATCATCGTGTCCTGTTCATCAGACATCTGCGTTACCTCTATAAGAATTCAGCGACTAAGACCG
>JASMKJ010000619.1 GCA_030749275.1 Acidimicrobiales bacterium | reverse complement strand
TCAAGTGCCATCAACTGTAAGCACCGAAATCCACCGACCACGTTGACGTTCTGAACGCGATTCCAATCATCGTCAGTTAAATCCAAAAAACCGCAGCGAGGGAAAATCCCAGCGTTATTTACCAGTAGATCTATGCCCCCTAGTTGGCGGCCGACCTCAAAGGCACTCTCACAATCTGAACGAATTCCAACATCTCCTTGAACGACCAAAGCGTCAGAACCGTTTACTCGCACAGCCTCAGCGACTTGCTCCGCGGCTTCTCTATCGTCCAGGAATTGAACGACAACTGATCCGCCTTCGCGACCGATCGCCTCAGCGATTGCTTTACCGATACCTTGCTGAGCTCCAGTGACCAAGGCCACTCTTCCTTCAAGAGTTGACATCGGCCTAGGTTAGTGAGCCAGCTGCGTTGAAGCTTCAGGATCCGTTCAGCGTCAACTGAAGGCCGATGATGAACGATAATAGGAACATGGATTTGATCATCAAACGCGGCACCGTCGCGACCGGCAGCGGAGCAGCGGTCATAGATGTTGGTATCGAAGACGGTCGGATCGTCCAACTTGGTGGAACTATGACAGGGAGTCAGCAAATAGATGCTGAAGGAATGTTTGTGTTGCCCGGCGGGGTCGATCCTCATGTTCACCTCACCCCGCCCAGAACTGGACCAGGCGAGAATAGTTGGGCGGATGACTTTGAAATTGGCACTCGCGCGGCATTAGCGGGTGGAGTCACCACTGTTGGCAACATGTCATTCCCCCGTAAAGGGGAACAAATGGCTGAAGGTCTCCGCAGAGACATTGAAGACGGGCGGATGAACTCTCTTACCGACTTTTTCCATCACCCAGTGCTGCTAGATCCTGATGAAGACGCCCTCAAAGAGCTCCCGGAACTGGCTGTAGAGGGCCATCCAAGTGTCAAGATCTTCTTGTCGTTCAAAAGGTTTGACCGCAATGTCGAAAGTTTCCTCAAAGCCATGCGTGTAGCTGCCGAAGTTGGCTCGGTGGTGCTGCTCCACTGTGAAGACGCTGCCTTGATGGGTTGCTGCGGTGAGCTTGTCCGCGACGCCGGTCTCACTTCGCACCGCCACTACCCGGAGACCCGACCAGTGGTAGCAGAACGAATTGCCACAGAACGTGCCATCGGCTTTTGTGAAATTAGTGGCGCCGCCACCTACATCGTGCATTTGTCTAGCCAAGCAGCATTGGATGTGTGCCGGGCGGGACGAGCAAGAGGACTGCCGCTATATGTGGAAACGCGTCCCATTTATTTGCATCTCGACAGAGAGCGGTTCGAAGAGCCCGACGGGGCGAAATACGCGGGTGCACCACCTCTGAGAGAAGAACATGATCAAGAAGCGCTCTGGTCAGGAGTTGTTGATGGGGCGGTCAGTACGGTCGCAACGGATCATGCTCCATGGACCTTGGAACAAAAACTAGACCCGGCGTTAGGGCCCGCCGAACTGCGTCAAGGAATGGCGGAACTCGAAACAAGCCTCCCGATGCTTTGGTCTTTGGGTGTGGCTCGAAAACGAATCTCCGTCAACAGATTTGTGGAGGTAACCAGCACCAACCCGGCCAAACTGTTTGGAATGTACCCACAAAAAGGCTGCATAGCTCCGGGGTCCGACGCTGACCTGTTGGTCCTAGACCCCAATGAAACACGAACTATTGATGGATCGAAGATGCACTCGGCGGCCGGCTATTCACCTTATGACGGATGGGAGATTACGGGCTGGCCCAAGTTCACCGTTGCCCGCGGTGACATCGTCGCTGAAGGTTCAACGGTTGATGCTTCACCAGGTCGGGCGCGTCTGGTTCCACGACAACTGTTTGAAAGGCCTTAACCCCTGTTAGTCACTCGGGGGTGGCGCAATCAGAGGATCTTTAAACGAGTTGACTTCTAAAAGGTCGCCCACGCTAATAGTTGAACCGGTAGGGCCAATACGGCAGGCCACGCCAAATAGGCCGTTACCTTCCATGATGGCTTTCAAGTTCCCTTCCAGATCAGGCGCTTCGCTGCACCATCTATGAGCGCGCAAAGCCACCGCCGGCTCTCTGTGTCTTTCACCTGACTCTTGGTCGATTTGTGGAACAGCGCAACGAGGCCACGGAAGCTCCGCTGTGACGTTCGTCGCTCCAATGTTCATCTCATGCCAAGTGTCTTCAACCCAAGCCTCTTCGGCGTCAACGATCACATTCGCTCGAAACCGCTCGATGCCGAATGGTTCAACGGCGCGTTCTTGAAGCCACCTCAGCGAGGCTGAATTCGCGAGTAATACCGGAGCGAGATCGACAAAGGTGATCGTTTGATCAAAAACATCGAGCGAAGAAGGTGCCCGATGCTTGGAGTGAGGAGTCATTGCGGCCAACCGATGAACACCATCCAAAAAATCAGATATCCACGCCGCGGCCTCATCGCCACCGTCGACAGCGTTTACTGGTCTCCTCCCTACCAGCGGGAGGACAGTTACCGGAGGCGCATCCTTCGTCGACAACTTCACCGAACCTCGACCTGACGCTGAGAGGATCACGTCGTCATCGTCGACAGTGGTTTCAACGGTCGCTAACTCCGGCCTGTTTCGTTGAGTCACGCAGTTTCCTTCACCATCGACTATTTGCCATTCACGATCGTGAGCCAAACCTGTCGCAACTATCTCCGCGGTGTCGACCTCGATCCGACGACACGACTTCACAGGATGAATATGAATTGCTTCGACTCGTATTTCGCTCATGATGCGACCGTAGCAAGCGCAACCCACCAAGGTCGGTCGCAATGCGGATATCGATCTAGGATCCAACCTTGGTGACGGACTGGACTGAAGCAAAGAACTGGGTGACTGTTCGCGGTGATGCGAGCAGCGCAACGACCTTGCCACCCGCCACGTACACAGACACCGAATATTTCGAACAAGAACGACTAGCGATCTTCGGCGGAGGCTGGTGCGGGGTGGCCATGGTTGACGAAGTCACAGCGGGCAAGGTCATTGTCCGCGAGGTGGCAGGTGTCTCTGTCATCATCACTCGCAACCAACAGGACCAACTTTGCGGTTATCTCAATTCGTGTTCTCATAGAGGAACAGAACTAGTAGAACAAGACGGGCCCATAGACAAGGTGCTGCGCTGCCCATATCACCGTTGGACTTTCGATCTTGATGGCACCCTGATCTCTACCCCGTTGCTCGATCGTGACGCTATGGACAACTTCAACCCTGAGGACTTCGGACTACGAAAAGTTCGAGTGGACATTTTCGCCAATGTTGTATGGATCAGTTTGAATCGGGAGGTGCCGGATATCACCCAATGGTTTGGAGACCTCGGTGAACGACTTAGTGGCTACGGGCTTGAACGTTATGAAATGCGCAGCACAGCAACATTCGCGGTGAAAGCGAACTGGAAGCTACTCACCGAAAACTTCCAGGAGTACTACCACCTCGGCTGGGTTCATCCGGAACTAGCGAAGGTGAGTAGGGTTGACGATCACTATCGCTATCAGGGTCCGGGTCGCTACTGCGGTCAAACAACGACCCCCGTGTCTAACGGCGACAACGGCGAATGGACAGCGTTACAAAACGCTA
>JASMKJ010000618.1 GCA_030749275.1 Acidimicrobiales bacterium | reverse complement strand
CCATACAGCTTTGCTGCATCAGCTAAACGCCCGCTGATGATCAACGGGGTTCGAGCTTCATCGATGAGGATCGAATCGACTTCGTCAACAATGCAATAGTTGTGGCCTCTCTGCACTTGTTGGTCTTTCGATGGCGCCATGTTGTCTCGTAGGTAATCAAAACCGAACTCGTTGTTGGTGCCATAGGTGATGTCTGCCCCATATTGAAGGCGCTTGACTTCTGGGTCGCTTTGCCCAGGGACAACAAGTCCAACTTCTAGACCAAGAAATCGATGGACGCGCCCCATCCAATCGGCGTCACGTGTAGCCAAATAATCGTTCACAGTGACGATATGAACTCCTTGGCCGGATAGGGCGTTCAGGTATACCGGAAGGGTCGATACGAGTGTCTTGCCTTCGCCGGTGCGCATTTCCGCCACCCATCCAAAGTGAAGAGCTGCGCCACCCATCAACTGAACGTCATAGTGACGCTGGCCTAACACTCGTTGTGCTGCCTCTCGCATAACCGCGAAGGCATCTATCAGCAGGTCATTGAGGTCCGCTCCGCGGTCTACTTCGAGCTTGAAATCATTCGTCTTTGACCGCAGTTCTTCATCGGAAAGCCGCTGATAATCACCTTCGACGGCATTGATCTCAGGCACCAGCGACTCAAGCGCTCGTACCTTTTTCCCTTCGCCGGCACGCAGAAGTTTTTGGAACACGGCCATTGCTCTAAGGCTACCGGCGTCTCGGTACTGCCGAGGGTCGCTCGAGTTTCTGTGTATTCGATCTCAATAGCGGTAGTGGTCGGGTTTGAATGGACCGTCTACTGGTACCCCTATGTACTTCGCTTGCTCTTCTGTGAGCGTCGTGAGCTTCACCCCGAGTTTGTCTAAATGAAGTCTGGCGACTTCTTCGTCTAGGCGTTTGGGAAGCAGGTGCACGTCGTTTGCCAGTGAACCAGTATCGGAATGCAACTCCATCTGCGCCAACACTTGGTTGGTGAAACTCATCGACATTACGAAACTTGGATGCCCGGTAGCACAACCCAAATTGACGAGGCGCCCTTCAGCTAACACCAGGATGCTGTTCCCGTTAGGAAACATGTATTCGTCTACTTGAGGCTTAATGTTTCGTCTTTGCACATCAGACATTTTTTCGAGGCCGGACATGTCGATTTCGTTATCGAAGTGTCCGATGTTGCACACAACGGCATTGTGTTTCATTGCACCCATATGCTCGGCCGAGATGATGTCGCGATTACCTGTTGTCGTAACAAAAATATCGACGTCACCGACCACGTTGTCCAGTCGGTCTACTTCGAATCCTTCCATTGCTGCTTGCAGGGCATTGATGGGGTCTACTTCGCTGACTACCACGCGACATCCTTGACCTCGCAACGATTGCGCACAGCCTTTCCCAACGTCTCCATATCCTGCAACGAATGCCAGCTTTCCACCTAGCATCACGTCGGTAGCTCTATTCAGCCCGTCGATTAGCGAGTGGCGACAACCATAGAGATTGTCAAACTTCGACTTGGTCACGGAGTCGTTGACGTTGTAGGCCGGAAACTGCAGTTCGTTTCGTTCAACCATCTCGTACAGCCGATGGACGCCGGTGGTTGTTTCTTCAGACACACCCCGGATATTTACAATCATGTCGGACCAAAAATTGGGTCGGCTTTCTGCAACCGTTGCGAGAAGTTTCAGAATTTCTTCTTCATCGTGAGAGGTCGCGGTTTCTACTGCTGGTATCTCTCCCTCTGCTTCGAAACGTGCTCCTAAGTGCACCAACAAAGTCGCGTCTCCACCGTCGTCGAGGATCAAGTTGGGTCCTGTCTCTCCCGGCCAATTCAATGCCTGGTCAGTGCACCACCAATACTCTTCGAGGGTTTCCCCCTTCCACGCATAAACAGGAACGCCGTTGGGGTCATCTACGGTTCCGTTTCTACCCACTACTACCGCGGCAGCCGCTTCATCCTGAGTCGAGAAGATATTGCATGAAACCCAACGAACGTCGGCTCCCAGGTCCACAAGTGTCTCTATCAGAACAGCAGTCTGAACAGTCATATGTAGGGAGCCCATGATTCTCGCTCCCGCCAAAGGCTGTGAGTCATAGCCCTGAGCCCGTAACGCCATGAGACCAGGCATCTCTTCCTCGGCAAGTTCAATCTGCTTTCGCCCAGACTCAGCGAGACTCAAATCAGCAACTTTGTAGTCTCCCTGCAGAGACTTGTTGGGTGCCATACGGCGCTCCTATGGGGTTTGGCGCCTATCGGGGAGCAAAGCGCACGTTCCAGATCCTACCGGCATCTACGCCCACCGATCACGATGATCACCTAGCAAGCTGATGTTTCAATTCAGCCAAGACGTCAATCGGACCGGGATCTTGTCCGAGCAGCGCCGCCAACTCTAAAGATGTTTGATCTCCAAACAAGATGAGATCGAAGAGTTGGGCAAGTTCGGTGCGGCCTTCCGCTGATACAGTCACAACTTCTGAACCGTCGCCACGAGCAACTGTTTCGTTGAAGTCAAAGCGCGGCGCTAATCGCGGATGCTCATATGCGTGCCGCAGGTGAACACGGACAATATTCGCTTTGTCGCTGTGCGCTGCTCCCCAACCAGCGAGTTCGTTGTGGCACATTTCGGGCATCACGCTAAAGAACGCAGGTGCCTTGGCGTTTTCGTTTATCTGGTTCTTAAAACGTACGGCAGCTACTCCGCCTAACGGCCCTCCCCCATAGATAAGTGGAATCTGTGCAGCAAGGCTCTCTGCAACCGGAAATGAATTGTCCGAACCGTCGCGGATCAAATCGCATCGCCTTCGAAGCGTGGTGACTGTGTCTTCAATCTCAGCTTCTAGATGTTCGAGTAGTCCAATCGAAGACAATGCTCCAAACAGAGGTACTGACATTGCTCCTACAGCGCACCGGGGCATCGGGATTGTCGAGTCGACCAACGAGAACGATGCTCCCCAGTCTTCGGCGAGGCCCTCCAAGGTTCCACCGCATGTCACGACGAAAATAGGAGCGCCTCGTTCATGAGCGAGTGACGCTGCGTGGAGAGTTTCTTCGGTTTCTCCACTAAACGACGCCACCATCACCAAGGTCCGTTGGTTAACGAAGTTCGGGCACTCGTATCCTTTTGTGACGAGAATCGGAACAGTTGTCCGCGGACCGGCTATCGCCGACACGATGTCCCCAGCGATGCCTGATCCTCCCATGCCCAGAATGACTATCTGATCAATGTCAGAGATCTCTGGGAGTCCATCGATTTGTTGGGTTCGACGCATCGATTCTTCGATTTGGTCCGGTAACGCCAATGTCGCTTCCTGCATGCCAAGAGAATCAGGTCGACCGGCCACGTCAGTTCTCGGAGTCCTGGTTACCAGTTTCTTGTCCAGTCAACTCGTCAAGCCGCTTTCGTTCATCTTCACCGATCAACGTCGACTCCGAGGTGAGCAACACTGGAATTCCATCTTTGATGGGGTATGTAATTCCCTGTCGCGGGTTATAGAGAATGTTCTCTTCAGCAAAGTAGCGCAGCGGTCCTTTGTCATCAGGACACGCAAGAATCTCCAGTAAACCCGGATCTAAAGCCATTTGTTCTCCTTCAGACCTTGGCAATCAGATCAGTCGATCTGGTGTCGCCGCTATATCTCTAGGGTACGGCAGCAATTAATGGATGAGGCCCAGAATTTGCGCCACTCGCTTCTCTACTTCGCTTTCATCAGGCCCCTCGACATTGAGCCGCAACAACGGCTCAGTGTTTGACGGTCTTAAATTGAACCACCAATCATCGCAATCGACTGTCAAACCATCGAGGTTATCTTGATGATGATTGGCGAAAAACTCCGCCACTTTCTCTATCGCGAGGTTCGTATCTGCCACCTCCGCATTAATTTCGCCCGACTGTGAGTACTGCTGGAAGGGAGCGAGCATCGAAGAAAGGGGTCCACCGTTCAAGGAGAGGCGTTCCAAAACAATTAGTGCTGCGATCAGTCCGGAGTCAGCACCATAGTTACGGGCAAAGTAGTAGTGACCACTATGTTCGCCTCCAAACATCGCGCCTGTTTCTGCCATAAGGGCTTTGATGTAGCTGTGACCCACGCGAGTCCGCACGGGATCCCCACCGTTTCGTTGAATTGCTTCCACTGTCGCTCGAGAGCAAATCAGGTTGTGAAGGATGGGGCCGGGGCCTTCGCGTTCGAGAATCGCTGAAGCAACTAGGGCAGTGGTTATTGAACCAGTGATGGGAACAGCTCTTTCGTCGACGAGGAACACCCGATCCGCGTCACCGTCGAATGCTAAACCGACGTCGGCACCTGTCTCAATGACGCGGCGTTGAAGGTCAGCCAAATTCTCTGGTTGGAGCGGATCAGCGGGGTGATTTGGAAAGGAGCCGTCGAGTTCTTCATAAAGAATTTCGAGTTCGAAGGGCAGCGCCTCAAATGCCGCTGGTAATACAAGTCCCCCCATTCCATTAGCTGTATCAGCGACAACTTTCAAAGGCTTCAACAGCCCAATGTCAATGAACGAATGGACATGTCGAACAAATTCTTGGAGTAAATCCAATGGCTGAACAGCGCCCGCCTCATCAACTGGCCTAGC
>JASMKJ010000617.1 GCA_030749275.1 Acidimicrobiales bacterium | reverse complement strand
TGGCAGACACCACCATCGCGGAGTATGGCGCCGTTCACGTGCTATGCAACAACGCAGGGATTGGCATCCCCACGGCGACTCACTCGATGAAGCTCGCCGACTGGAAGTGGATCATTGATGTCTGCCTGTGGGGTCCGATTTACGGAGTCGACGTGTTTCTTCCTCTCATCGAACAACAAGAGGAAGGTCACATCAACTCGACTTCCTCCATGGCAGGCCTAATAGCAAGCCAGATGATGGGTGCCTACAACGTTGCCAAACACGGCGTCGTTGCACTCATGGCGACCCTCGAACGAGATCTACGCGGTCGTAACAGCCCAGTGCATGCCTCCGTTCTATGTCCTGGCCCAATCAATACCAACATCAGCCGACATTCAGTCGAGTACAGGCCCGGCCAAGCGAAACCGAAGACTGACGGCAAGACCTCTGGCAAGGTGGCGAAATCAATACAAGACGTGCTCGACAACGGGATGGACCCCAATGAAGTCGGCGACATGGTCGTTGAAGCCATCGCATCGGAACAGTTCTGGATCTTCACCCATCCTCAGTGGACGAAAGCAGTTCAGAAGATGCTCGACGCCATGAACTCCGACCGGAGCCTGACCCGAGGTTAACGATGAAGGGCTCCCATTTGGTCAGGTAGTGAGTCCTGTGGCGCCCGCCGCATCTCTAGTAGAGTTCGTTCCCGTCGTGCCACGACCCGAACCTGGCTTCCATCTCGGCGACTGTTTCGTCAGAGGTCGTTTGGTCGCCCAAGCATTCCGCATAGCTGGCCAAACCCTCGATGTCGGGCCATTCGCTCGGGGACCATAACTTCGATCGGATCACCGATTTCCCGCAATGAAACATCACTTCGCCGATAGTCACCACTAGGGCCAAAATCGGTGAGCGTTCCACAACCGCCATGGTGGCCAGCAGATCAGGATCGGTGACGATCTGGCCGGTGCCGCTGACCCTTAGCACTTCGCCCCTTCCTGGGACGACGAACATCAGACCGATTTGGGGCCGCTCCAAGAGGTTGTGCAGGGTGTCAAGTCGGCGGTTGCCGGGACGGTCGGGAATCGCCAAAGTTTCGTCATTGAGAATTTGAACGAAACCCGGAGGGTCACCTTTGGGTGACAAATCCATTCTCCCTGCTGAATCGATGCTGGAGACAACAACGAAGGGACTTCGCTGAATCCAGCGACGACAATGGGTATCCAGCGCTGACAACACCTTGGTTTCCTGAGCGGGGCGGGGAGGGGGCACTATGCGACGAAGCTCGTCGGCCGCCCCTATCACGTGCTGTGGATCGAACATGGGACCATTGTTGCTTCCACTTCGGCTTTGTCAATGTCTCTTCTTCGGTTGAGTGGTCGAAGACACCGGATGCCGAACATTGTTGTCGTATCCAGCCTCAGGGATACGGCACGCCTAGAGTTCCGATCATGACCCAGCGCGCCCTCTCCCAAATAGTGACCGCTCACCGCCAACTCGAAGGCGCAGGATTCGCTGTGTATCGACCTTTTCCTTCCGAGTCACTGGAGATGCTTGACCCGTTCCTGATGTTGGACGAGAAAGAACCGACCTACTACAAGCCGGGTGAAGCAAAGGGTGCCCCAGATCATCCACATCGTGGTTTCGAAACGGTGTCCTATGTTCTCGAAGGAGAAACCGAACACATGGACTCCCTTGGCAACAGCGGGCTGATCCGCCAAGGCGAGGTGCAGTGGATGACCGCGGGTGACGGCATCATCCACAGCGAAATGCCGTCAAAAAGGATTCGAACACAAGGGGGTCGGGTCCACGGGTTCCAACTATGGGTCAATCTTCCCGCCGACCAGAAACGAACAACGCCTCGGTACCAAGCCATCACCACTGATCAAATACCGGTGGTCGAGGGTGACAGTTGGAGGGTAGTTGTCATCGCGGGGGAACTGTTGGGTGTGCGGGGTCCCGCTAACACGCACACACCGATCTGCTATGCCCACATCACTCTTGAAGCCACCGCGTCCGTCGACCTAGAACTCCCTGCCGATCACCAAATAGGGCTTTACGTGTTCCGGGGGTCGGGGATATTTGGTGCAGGCCGAATCCCCGTCGAAGAACACGAGATGGCAATGTTTGAGCCCTCTCATGGAACGGTTCGAGTCAGCGGTTCATCGGACCATGAACTCACCGAGATGCTGTTGATGGCGGGCAAACCAATAGGGGAACCGGTAGCTCGTTACGGTCCTTTTGTCATGAATTCACAAGCCGAGATCCTCGAAGCAATCCAGGATTTCGAGGCAGGCAGAATGGGTAAGATCGCCGCGACGGGCACCGCCTAGTCACTCGAGGACTCCTGCCACCGCCAATTTCGCAATCTGGTCAGCGTCATAGCCAAGGACCTGCTCGAGGACGTCGAAGGTGTGCTGGCCGAGGGTCGGGGCAGCATCACCGACCGTATCGGCGCTACGAGACATGGAGAATCTGGTTCCTTCCACCCACATGGAACCATGTTCATTATGGGACGCTTCCCGGAAATGGTTGCGGTGGTGTAGCTGTGGATCCCCAGCTATCGCGGTCGAGTCCTGAACAGCATGGGCGGGCACCCCGATGGCCTGCAGCGTCGAGTGCACATCTGAGCCTTCGCGTGTCGATGTCCACGCCCCGATAGCAACTTCAATGTCCTCTTTGAGGACCTGGCGACCAGCGAGGTCGAGTTCGCCCCAATCCGGGGAGAACTCCAACAAGTCGCACAGGCTACGCCACTGCTCGTCGTTTTCGCATGCGACAGCAACCCACTCGTCATCTCCTGAACACGAGTGAATGCTGTGCGGCACCATTGACGGATCAGCGTTCCCGATCCTTGGAGCTAACTGACCATTCACGGTCCAACCAAGCAAATAGGGAGTGAGGAAATTCATTGATGCCTCAGCCTGTGAGAGATCGATGTACTGTCCCTCACCAGTTCGGCGCCGATGATCAAGAGCAGCAAGGATCGCTATCTCAAGATAGCGAGGGGATACATAGTCGGTATAGGCACCCATTACCCCAGCGGGGTCGCGATCCGGCCAACCAGTCATTTCATAAAAACCAGACATTGAGGCGCCCATTGTTCCGAAACCAGCTAGTTCCGACATCGGACCGTCCTGGCCGAACAAACAGCTGCTGGTCATGATGATGTCGGGCTTGACTGCCCTGAGGTCCTCATAGGTGAGATTCCACCCTGCCATGGCTTTCGGTGAGAATGACTCACATACAACGTCGGCCCAACGCACAAGATCGAGAATCAGGTCCCTTGCTTCAGGATTGTCCATCGCGACAGTAAGACCGAGTTTCCCGGCATTGAGGTTTTGAAAGAGACCGCTGTTTTCTGATCCGCCCTCGTCGTTGAGGAAGGGCTGGAAGGTACGGGCGCCTTCAATCTTGTGTGAGGACTCAACGCGCACCACCGTCGCCCCCCAGTCTGCGAACACTCGGGTGGCGGCCGGGCCAGCCATCACCCACATCAGATCGAGAATCTTGACATCAGAAAGAGGAGCGGCAGGAGCCTCCTCCGCGACGGTTACCTCACCGGCAACACGCGGTTCGATTTGGTTGTTGTGTTGGCCGATAGCGGGCGGCGGCAACGATACGTCAAGTGGAGTGGCAGAGAATTTGGCCATGGGACCAGGAAATTGGACCGTGCCGACGTGTGGGCACTCGATGTGACGCCAGAAATCCCGTTCCGTGTATTGATGTAATTCTGAGACCTCTTGAACGTTGCAGATCGGAACTACCAAAAGTCGCCTCTCCAACGCCGTCGCGAGCAACTCCGCTTTAGTCTTCGTTGCCGAAAACTCCGCAGCAACATCTTGAATGCGGTCGTACTCGCCGAGCCCAATGCGACCAGTCGTCACCCCTTCGACAAAATCGATCCAATCAATTTCAAGATCGCTGTCATCACACATGCCTTCTTCATGGATCCAGTCAAAGAGGCGGGTGCTAAACGGGGCAATAGCTTCACCGAAAAGGATTGTCGTGGAAACGAAACCATCGGCGGCTGGCGATCGGAGTCGAATCCGAAATGGACCCACAGCGGCACCGCCGCTCATTCGAGTCGTCTCAGGTGAGTTGTACAAGTGACACAGGACCATTGACTGGGTCGCTTGCATAAAGGACTGCTGAGCACTGACATCAACGTGTTGCCCTCTACCTGACCTGTTGCGTTCATGTAAGGCAATGAGAGTTGCTCCAGCGGCTTCAGCTGAAGCATGAAGAAATGCCTGCGGTAACGGCACCCGCAGCGGCGGGCGATCCTCGTCACCTGTCATTTTCGACACCATCGCCGCCGCGGCCACGGTGAGATCGGTCGCCGCCCACTCTGCTTTGGGTCCGCTCCCACCAAACGGAGAAATTGATGTCAACACGATGCCGGGATTCACTGCCGACAACACGTCATAACCAAGTCCCCGCTCAGCCATAGCTCCGGGACGGTCTGATTCGAGCACAATGTCGGCACCGGCCACCAACTCAAGAAAGTTTGCTTGACCCGCCGGATCTTCAAGATCCAAAGAGATACTTCGTTTCCCCCGGTTGTATGACCAAAACCATAAAGACGCCTCAGGGTCACCATCCCGACCCGCGACAAACGGTGGGAGTCGACGCGAACGTGAACCGTCCGGAGGTTCTACCAAAATGACCTCGGCCCCGAGGTCTGCCAGAGTGGCACCAGCCAATTGGCCTCGTTCGTCGGTCAGGTCGAGTACTCGATACGGCGACAACATGGGCGGCTTCCTCCTCGTCAACAACCAACAGCGAAGCTAACACTCGTCGTGGTCGTGGTGGACCGTCACCCCACACGGTTGTTGACCCTCGGGCTTAGGTCGCTGCTTTCTGCAAGCTTGGCCGTGTCAAATCAGTTCGAGTAGGGAGAGACGGTCGATCTTTCCTATTGGATTTCGGGGGAGCGCATCAAAAATTGTGACTCGCTCAGGCCAGGTGTAACGGGCTGTGTCGATCCTCTCGAAAAAGGCCCGCAGGTCACCCAAATCAAAGCTTTGACCTGGTTGAAGCGACACGCAAGCGCATGCGCGTTCACCCATTCGACTGTCGGGATAGCCAACTACAGCGACTTCTCTGATCGAGGGATGACCCTGGAGTATCGTCTCAATTTCTTCGGCGTAAATATTTAAGCCCCCGCGAATGATGGTGTGCTTAGAGCGTCCCACGGGAACTATGTATCCGTCGTCGTCGAGGTAGGCCAAGTCGCCGCTGGCGAACCAGCCATGCGCATCGAGGGCTTGTTTGGTTGCTGTGTCGTTGTTCAAATATCCGGCGCATGTCATCGGCCCTTTGATGTGAACTTCTCCGGTTTCGTGTGCCGGAAGAACAGTGCCATTCGAGTCGCGGATCTCGATTTCGGTGGCGGGTGCGGGTCGGCCCGAGGTGTGAGTCTTCTCTATGGGATCGCCAATGCGTAGATAGGTGCACCAGCCGGTTTCACTAAGCCCATAACCCGTAGCGACGGCGGTAGTTGGCCATTGGTCTTGAAATCGTTTCAAAAGATCGTCGGTTACCGGAGCACCTGACGCGATCACGACACGCAGCGATGCAGCATCAAAGCTGCCGTTGTGGTGAAGGTGGAGCAGGTCAGAAACGATGGTTGGGATCCCCATGAAACTTGTCACTTTGTGTCTTTCGATGAGCTCGGCGAGCTTCGCAGTGTGTCGCCCGTCACCCATCACCAGACGTGACCCTGATATCAGCGAAGTCATTAAACCGACCATCAATGCGCCGCGATGGGTGATGGGAGCCGCGGCCAGCATCACATCTTCGGATGTCAGGTCGATTCCTTCAGACAGAATTTTCGCTTCGAATATCTGTGTCGCTTGGATGTGGATGTAAATCTTGGGTGTGCCGGTCGTACCCGACGTAGTTCCGAAGATTGCCGGGTCGAGTGAGTTCCTTGAAAATTCTGGATGTGAGCCGTTTAGATCTTGGAACGGCAACCAGGTTGCCCTTGGTGACCCGACAACTATTTTGTGTGGAGATATGCCGAGGCCGTCGATGACTTCGTCAAGTAGTTGTGGGTGATCGAATTCTTTGGTTTGGTTTGATGAAATGACGGCCTTAGGTTCCACCGCGCCTATGAGAGCTGAGCATTCGAGTTTGCGATACACCGGATTAAGCGGTTGGTAGACGGCTCCAACTTCCCAGGTGGCCAGAATCGATATTGCGAGTTCTATCGAGTTGGTCAACTGGATAGCGACGGCGTCACCACGTCCAATTCCCAAAGCGGCCAAGCCGCCGCTTACTCGTTCGACTTCGCCCAAAAACTCTGCCCACGAAATAGCTCTGCCGTGGTCCACCAGCGCTATCTCGGTGGGCCGCTCCGAAGCATGCATACGCAAATAATCGCCAAACGTTTCTGAGGTCCAGTGGCCTCGAGAAACATTCAGGGAGATCCATGAGGGCGCGTATTCTCCTAGCGAATCGCCCAAGATCGAACTCATGGGCGTATTCTGCCACTCATGATCGAGTTACACGTCGACGGGAAACGGTTGTGGGCCACCTTGCATCAACTCGCTGAAATCGGCGGAACCGAAGCTGGGGGCGTGGCGCGAGTTGCTTTGACTGATGCAGACAAAGCTGGACGAGACCAGTTCGTTGAATGGCTTACCGATGTTGGTTGCACCGTGCACCTTGATCGGATGGGCAACCTGTTTGGACGTCGAGAAGGTACCGATTCGACCCGCGATCCTGTGGTGATAGGAAGTCATCTCGATAGTCAGCCAACAGGCGGCAAATTCGACGGGGCCTATGGGGTGATGGTTGGACTCGAGATATTACGAGTGCTGGATGACCACCAATACCGCACGAAGGCACCCATCGAGGTGGTTTCGTGGACCAACGAAGAAGGGGCTCGTTTCCCTCCAGCCATGTTGGGTTCAGGTGTTTTCGGTGGCGAATTCTCTCTAGAAGAGGGCTTGTCAGCAACCGCTTCGGACGGAACGGTGCTGTTGGACGAATTAGTTCGAATTGGCTATTCAGGCAGTGATGCCTGTGGTGGCCGGCCGGTGGGCTTCTACCTAGAACCCCACATCGAACAAGGGCCAATCCTTGAGGCGCAAGACATCGCTATAGGTGTTGTCACTGGAGTACAAGGAATCCGATGGTATGACGTGTCAATCAAGGGATTCGAATCGCACGCCGGAACAACACCCATGGATCGACGCTCCGATGCCATGCTTAGTGCAGCCCGACTCATTACCGCAGTTGACGAAATCGCGAGACGTCGACCTGAAGGTCGGTCCACCGTCGGAGTGATGTCTTCAACACCCAATTCCAGAAACACCGTGGCCGGAACAACCCATTTAACAATCGACCTCAGACATCCGGATCCAGACGAGCTCGCTGTAATGCACGATGAGTTGATCGAAGCCGCAGACTCAATATCCCCGGTGCCATCGGTTGAACAAATCTGGTATTCA
>JASMKJ010000616.1 GCA_030749275.1 Acidimicrobiales bacterium | reverse complement strand
AGGAGGAGACGACTGATGGTTGATGCAGAGAGCAAACTCGATCCGGTCACCCTTGAGTTGATCCACAGCGGCCTTCTTGACGGCGCAAGGGAAATGGCGAGCATTCTGAAAAGGTCTAGCCACAGTCCGATTATCCGAGAGATGGAGGACTTCAGCTGTTCCATCTTCGCCCCTACAGGCGAATCAATCGCTCAGGACGAGCGCATTCCGGCCCAACTAGGGGCTATGTCGCTAGCCGTGCAGACATGCCTAACGGAATTTTCCGACGGTGCTGCTGTTAGCCCTGGTGACACTTTCTTGCTCAATCACCCCTACATGGGTTGCATGCACACACCGGATCTCAACCTTGTTATGCCGGTCTTCAACGAGAAGAAACTTGTGGGGTGGGCCGGGACAACCGCGCATCACGTTGACATAGGGGGTCCTACCCCAGGAACGCTTGCCCCTCATCACCGTGAACTGTTCGCCGAAGGCCTCATCTTCCCCCCGGTCAAGCTATATACGGAAGGTGATGAGAACCAGGACCTCTTCAGCCTCATAAGGGCGAATGTCCGTGATCCGAAGGCTCTTGTTGCCGACCTCAGGGCGCAACACGCCTCGTGTCTTGCCGGAGAGCGAGCGCTTCTTCAGGCGATCCGACGTTACGGAACTGAAAACCTGATCCTCACTTTCTCCGAAATACTCGCACAGACGGAACGAAGCACACGTGCAGCACTGCGGGATCTCACGGACGGTGAGACCCACCGCATGGGGTTCCTAGATGATGATGGTCTTGGTGGTGAGCCAGTGCCCATTCGTGTCCAACTGCAAAAAAAGGGCGACGAATTGTTGGTCGACCTGACTGGTACTTCCGATCAGGTAGATGGGGCCCTCAACGTTCCCTGGGCTAGCACCCGGGCATGTGTTGCTTATCTCGTCCGAACGATGGTCAGTCTCGACATCCCCAGCAATGATGGGCTATTGGGACCCGTGACGATTAGGTGCCCGGAGGGCAATCTCCTCAATCCCCGGTTCCCTGCAGCTGTGTCGGTGCGGCACAACACGTGTCAAGTCGTTGCGGACACCTTGATACGAGCCGCATCGGATCTATGGCCGGAACTAGCGGTTGCCAGTAGCAGTGTCACTTTCTTTGGGCTACAGATCGGCAGCAAGTCTCCAGAGACCCGTGAAACAGCGGTACTCATGGAGGTTGTCGGAGGCGGTACTGGAGGCCACGAGCATGGGGGAGGGATGGACGGTGTAGACACATACATGTCAAATGTTGGACTCCTCCCAGTCGAAGTAGCAGAGACCGAGTATCTGGTTCGTATTCTCCGTAGCGAATTGGTTGACGGCTCTTACGGTGACGGCGCACACCGGGGTGGGTTGGGGATCTGCCGGGAATACATGATCCTCGAGGTTCCACAAATAGCCACTCTGTACTGCGAACAGGTAGTTGACGAGCACCGGCCTCGCGGTAGTCGAGGGGGTGGGGATGCCACGCCTACTCGGGTAGCAATCCTCGGGCCTGATGGTTCGATTCTGTCGACTAGGTCCAAAAGTTCGACTTTGTTGAGCCCGGGCTCTGTCATCCGTGTCGAGACAAGTGGTGGCGGCGGCTATCTGCCCGCTTGAACTGCAGGGACAATGTCGCTCATGGCACGCTCCAATTGGGCTATGTGGCCTTCCACTGAATCAATCCCTGTCAGGTAACTCGTGAAGAAGGAAACATCCGTGGCACCAATATCTCCTAGGGAACTAACAGCCTCAATTATTTGATCGGTAGGTTCTTCGGGACCGAGACCCACGGAGACATGCAGCCGCAACTCATCAAGGTTTCGGCCGTGGGCAGTGGCCAGTGAACAGATGGTGTTCCAACCGGACGCCATTTCGTCAAGGGTTTGGGCAGGGCCCGAGAGCCAACCCACGCCGTGTTCAACTACCCGACGAAATGAAGGTTGCGAGGTGCCACCAATCCATATAGGCGGGTGTGGCTGTTGGAACGGTTTTGGTTCCATCGCCATCTCGTCGACTTGGTAGAAATCGCCGTCGAAGTTGATGTGTTCCTGGCTCCACAGCTGTTTCATCAACTCGATGCCCTCGTCCATCCTCTTGCCTCGTTCGGAGAACGGCACTTCGAGGGCGTCGTATTCTTCTTCATGCCAGCCGATTCCGAGACCGACATCAATACGACCTCCAGAAAGGATGTCCGCTGTAGCGATTTGTTTCGCCACCACCGCTGGTCCGCGCTGCGGCAAGATGACCAAGGCTGCACGCAGTCGGATGCGAGAAGTAACGCCCGCGAGGTATCCCAATGCGACGAGGATGTCGTGAAACGGGGTTTGAGCCGGGTAGCGCGAACGCGGTGTCCCGTCAATTGTCGGATAGGCGAGTACTACGTGATCGATCAGTGTCAGAAAATCAAACTTCAGACCGTCTGCCGCTTGGGCATAGTCTCGCATCGCCATCGGGTCATCGGTGAGTAATGAATTCACAGCTCCTGCGCCGAACTTCATCTCGCCTCACAGTACGTTGGAAAATCCGTTCGAGTACCCTAACAACGAGTAGTCGGAAGGGCAGGTGCTGACCATGAGGACCGAAGCTGCAGTGCTACGTGAATTCAACACACCCCTCGTTGTTGAGGAGGTGGAACTCGATCAACCCCAGGCCAACGAGGTACGAGTTGAGATGGTTTCAAGTGGCGTTTGCCACAGTGATTTACATGTTGCCAAAGGTGAGGTCCCAGTAAATTTGCCAATTATCTGCGGCCATGAGGGAGCCGGCATTGTCGTAGAGGTCGGACCAGGAGTGACTCGGATCGCAGTGGGCGACCGGGCTGTGTTGTCTTGGGTGGCGTCTTGCGGGACCTGCAGTTACTGCGCGATCGGACGTCCGGCTCTTTGTGAGACGACCATTGGTCCCTCCTACGCGGGCCACCTGCAGGATGGCACAAGTCGCTTTCATGACAACGAGGGGAACCCGATTAGCCACCACCTGATGATGTCGTCCTTCTCCCGAGACATCGTCGTGCCGGAGGCAGCGGTCATCGTGGTACCGGATGATGTGGAACTCGCGCCCCTTGCCGTAGTCGGGTGTGCGGTGGCTACTGGCGTCGGGGCCGCGGTCAACACAGCTGACGTTCAGCTTGGTGACACAGTGGCCGTCATTGGATGCGGCGGAGTAGGGCTCAACGCCGTCCAGGGGGCTCGGTTACGCGGTGCGTCTCAGATCATCGCTGTCGATGTGAGTGCCGAAAAGCTCGAGGACGCTGTCCGTTTCGGAGCCACGAGTACCGTTGACGCGACCAAGGAAGACACCGTTGACGCCCTTGTGGGCATGTCTGACGGCCGTGGTGTTGACATTGCCATAGAGGCGATAGGCAATCCCGAGACGGTTGCTACTGCTGTTCGGTCGTTACGTCGTGGCGGAACCGCCGTCCAGGTGGGCATCGCCCCGTTCGGCGCTGAAGTCTCAGTGGAAATGTCTTTGCTACTCGATGAGCGCAGACTGCTCGGCTGCTATTACGGATCCTTACGCCCAGCGCACGACATACCTCGTTATATAGAGCTATATCGAGCTGGACAGCTTTTGGTGGATGAACTGGTTACCAAGGAGATCGAACAGCACCAGATAAACGAAGCCTTTGAGTTCCTTGA
>JASMKJ010000615.1 GCA_030749275.1 Acidimicrobiales bacterium | reverse complement strand
AGAATTAGAACGTCTCGTCCGTCGACCAGTGATTGAAGTCAGTTCAACAACAGAGGCCCTGCCAATTGAAGCGGATCTATATATCGGCACCGAAGCGGTACTGCATCGAGTCGAGAGTGCCGATGCGGTGGCGTTCTTGGACTTCGACCAAGAACTGTTAGCCCCGCGCTACAGAGCCACCGAAGAAGCGATGACCTTGTTAGTTCAAGCTGCTCGTCTGGTGGGTAGTCGTGACGAGGGAGGCCGCGTTTTGGTTCAGACACGGATGCCCCAGCATCCGGTACTACAGGCCGCGATCAATGCAGATCCAGGTTCGTTAGCCCGAACTGAGCTAAAGGTTCGCAGAGAACTCCGACAGCCACCCGAATCGCATTGGGCGATAATTTCAGGAGCCGCCGCGAACGAGTTCATTCGACGCCTAGGTAGTCCTAATGCATTAGAGATTCTGGCGTCGAGCGAAAATCGATGGCGTGTTCGTTGCGATGACCGGCAGCATCTTGTCGACCATTTGAGGAGTGTTGACCGGCCGTCGGGCAGACTTCGTATTGAAATAAACCCTCTGAGAGCCTGACTGTGCGACACCGGTAACCTAGAGATCATCATGAGCTACCAGATACGTCTGATGGGAGACCCGGTTCTCCGCCAAGCCGCTACTTCGATCGAAAATATCGATGGCCGTATTGCGCAGATAGTTGATGACATGGTTCCCGCTATGTATGAGGCTGAAGGAATTGGCCTGGCAGCACCTCAAGTGGGAATCCAAAAGCGGCTCTTCGTTTACGACATAGGAGAGGGCCCTCAAACTTTGGTCAATCCTGAAATTGTGGATTCGGACGGTGAATGGAGTTTCGAAGAAGGGTGTTTATCTCTGCCGGGCCTGTCGTTTGAACTCATTCGACCCAAACAGGTCCACTTAGTGGGACGAAGTCTCGATGGCAATGAAGTCTCGATAGAAGCCGACGAGCTACTGGCACGATTGTTTCAACACGAACTGGACCATCTGGACGGAGTTCTTCTTCTCGACCATCTTGAACGTGACGAACGAAAAGCGGCGCTCCGGCAGTGGCGCGAAATACAAAATCCACCGAACTCGGAGTTCGTATCTCGAACCGATATTTCACTGCCGTGAACGATGCACTTCCTGCACCTCCTGAACATCCGCGTTCTCTTGTGTATTTCGGTAGCCCCCAAGCTGCAGTGCCCGCATTGTTGGCTTTGGTGGAGGCAGGATTCAATGTTCCCTTAGTGGTTTCGATGCCGGATCGCCGTCGAGGTCGAAGGGCGGCGCCCTCACCGACGCCGGTGAAAGAGGTGGCTCTTGATCTTGATATACCGGTGTCAGATCAGGTTTCTGACGCACTATCAGTTGAGGCGGATTGTGGCGTTGTTGTCGCCTATGGCCAGATGATTGCCCGCGAGGTCTTGCTGAAGTTACCGATGATCAACGTCCACTTCTCACTGCTCCCTCGATGGCGTGGTGCTGCACCAGTTGAACATGCGATCTTGGCTGGCGACCAAACGACCGGAGTTTGCATCATGGGTTTAGAGCCGGAGTTGGATACAGGTCCGGTGTACAGAAGACAAGAAATACCTATCGAAGCTGATGCGACAGCTTCCGAACTCACCGAAGAGCTCGCAGTACTAGGAGCCGAAGAACTTGTCACCGCCATGCAACAGGGCTTACGCGACCCGCTTCCCCAAGAAGGCGAGGTGACCGTAGCAACCAAAATATTTCGATCTGATCGTGAACTCGACTGGGGACTCCCGGCAGTAGAACTCAGCCGAATTGTTCGAGTAGGCGGCGCTTGGACGACAAATAATTCATCGCCACTGAAGGTGCACCGAGTTGCTGTTGTCGAAGGCGACAGCCAACCCGGAAAATTAGTGAATGATTTAGTTGGCACTGGCAAAGACCTACTGCAACTTTTGGTTGTCCAGCCTGAGGGAAAACCAGCGTTAGATGCAGCGGATTGGATAAACGGTGCCCGGTTAGGCGATGAAACGCGTTTGGGCACGTGAAAGCAACGACGAGTCGACAGCTTGCGGCACAGGCGTTGATCGAAATTAGTTCGGGAGTACGAGCTAATGATGCTCTGGCCACAGCACTAACTGAACACGGGAGCGATCTAAGTGTCAGAGACCGCGCTTTCGTTACAGAACTGGTTCAAGGTACAACGCGAATGCGTCGAGCTGTCGACTACGCCCTCGAGCCATACGTAGATAGGAAATTGGATCCTGATGTTCGATCAGCGTTACGGATGGGTGCCCACCAAATTCTTCATCTCCGTACCCCACCTCACGCAGCTGTGAACGATACCGTCGCGGTCGCGCCGCGAAGAGCTCGAGGTTTAGTGAACGCGGTTTTGCGGAAAGTCGCGACGAGCGATCTCGAGTGGCCCAACGAAGCCACCCAGTTCAGCTATCCGGATTGGATTTGGAATCTGTA
>JASMKJ010000614.1 GCA_030749275.1 Acidimicrobiales bacterium | reverse complement strand
GAGTAATGCTCAACGTTAAATATGCCCCAGATGCCCCAGCCAAAGCACCGCCTGCCGCGACTGCAGACAAGCGCAGGCCGAGAACTGAATGGCCGGCTGAGTCAGTAGATGATGCTGATTCGCCCGCGGCTCGCAGGGCTAAACCAAGTCGCGTACTTGAAAGCACCAAACTGACGATGATCCCCATAAGGAGAGCGAAATAAACGATTGGCGCTTGATGGAAGAAAATGGGGCCAACCCACGGCAAATCGGAAAGAACGGCCCATTCCACTGGAACTAATTCGGCGCCTGGCGGCAGGCCGACATAATCCTTGCCCAAATAGGCCGCTAGCCCTAACCCCAAGATGGTGAGCGACAGACCTGAAACAACCTGCTCAGCACCTAACCCAACGGTGAAGAAACCATGCACTGACGCCAGCATTGCGCCGCTCAACATTGCGACCAGCAAAGCCGCCCAGGGGTTCTTGAGTTCGACGCCCGCTATGAATGCGGTTACCGCCCCCACCGCCATCATGCCTTCAACGCCGAGATTTAGAACACCAGCTTTCTCTGCCAATAGTTCGCCGAGCGCCGCAAGATAGAGAAGTGCTCCGAACGACACAGTCGCGACAAAGAGACCAATAAGTGATGCTTCGGTCACTGTTTGACCTCCTTAGATGCAGACTGTGATTCGCCGTCGAGGAGAACCCGGTACCTGCTAAATACCCCGGCACCTATAGCCCCAAACAAGACGAACGCCTGCAAGATGGTCGAAACGGAAGAAGAAACACCAAGGGTTTGAATGCTTTGGCCTCCAATTTGTACCGCCCCGAAGAGCAAAGCCACGACCGCGACACCAGAAGGACGCATCAACGCCAATGCGGCCACGATGATGCCCGCAAAACCGAATCCGTTCGAAAGGGTCTCAGTTAGTCGATCGGCCGTACCGGTCAGTTCGACGCCACCGGCTAAGCCGGCAATGGCGCCACTCAGCACAAGAACGGTCAATATTTTCTTAGATAGAGATATCCCGCTGTAACGGGCGGTGGCTTCGGAAGAACCAGCGATCCTTAGTTCGTATCCCCACGCGGTGTAACGGACTGCTACCGACGCCATGATGATGACCGCTGCTGCTATGAAGAGACCGAAATGTGCGCGACTGAAGACGGTTGGTAGACGCGCTTGGTCAGGAAGCATTGGCGCGAGCGGGAAATTGTATGAGTCTGGGTCTTTCCAAGGGCCGTGTATCAGCCATTGCACCAGTCGGATAGCTACCTCATTCAACATCAAAGTCGTGATGATCTCGTTAACACCGAGTTTTGCTCGTGCTAGTGCGGGTCCGATCGCGAGGACACCCCCTCCGCCCAAAGCCGCTATGAGCATCATTGTGATCAACACGACGCTGGGCCAGTCATCCCCGATTCTCGCGACCCAAGCAGCTGCGATTGCTCCAGCCATGATTTGGCCCTCAGCGCCGATATTCCAAAGCCCCATTGAGCCAGCCACCGCAACCGCTAGACCAGCGAGACCGAGGGGGATGGCCCGGTTGATGGTCACTGCCCAGGCGTCTGGGTCGCCGAGAGAGGCTTCGAACATCCTTGAATAGATTTTGAGAGGCTCGTGGCCGGCGCCGAGCAATAACAGTGTCCCGACGATGAGTGCTATCAGCAGTCCGATGGCAAAGGCGAGGGGCTGACCGCCTGGCAGCGGCTGTTCTCGGAGGCTTAAGCGGGGACGTCTCATGCCTGAGAAGCAACTTGTCCGTCGGAAAGCATCGCCATTCCAACCTCATGACGAGAAGCAGTTCGAGGGTCGAACTCGCCGCGAATGACCCCACCTTCCATGACCAGAAGCCGATCAGCGATCGCCAAGAGCTCGTCGAGGTCTTCCGAAATCATAATGACCGCGGCACCAGAATTACGCTGCTCGATGAGCAGTTCCTGGATTGCTTTAACGCCTTGTACATCTAGCCCCCGAGTTGGCTGTGACGCCACCACCACCGACGGTTGTCCATCAAGTTCTCTACCTACCAATAGGCGCTGAAGGTTGCCTCCTGACAACGCTGCGATGGGTCCATCGAGATCCCCCGACCGAACTCCGAAACGGTTCACGATGTCTTTGCAATATGACAAAGCCCGCTCAGCCAAAATAAAGGGGCCTCGCCGCTGTTGGCGGTAAACACGAAGAATGGCATTGTCGGTAATCGACAACCTGGGCGCTAACCCCACACCGAGCCGATCTGCAGGAATATAGGCCAGCCCGGACTTGAACCGAAGTTGAGGACTAGCAGAAGTGATTTCAGCGCCACCCATCAACAATGACCCGGCAGTGGAAGGCCTCAGTCCAGCAATGACATCGGCCAATTCACGCTGACCATTACCGGCAACGCCGGCGATACCAACGATCTCAGCGGAATTCACTTGAAATGTCAGATTCGAAAAAGCCTCCAAGCCGCGATCTCCTAAAGCAGTCAAACCTCGAAGTTCTAACAAAGGAGGCCCCGGAGTCACCGGTTCAGGCCTCGTAGCGACGCTTGCAGAAGTGCCCACCATGAGTTGCGCCAATTCACTTTGATCCGTTGATTCCATGCTCAGCGAACTCGCGACGGTCTTCCCTTGACGAAGGACCGTCGCTTCGTCACAGATTCCTGAGACCTCATGCAACTTATGGCTGATGAAAATAATGGATCTGCCGTCGTCTGCCATTTTTCGCAATATTTCACCAAGCTCATCGACCTCGCTCGGTGTCAGTACCGTCGTTGGTTCATCAAGAATTAGGACTTGTGCGTCGCGCCACAGAATCTTTAAGATTTCCACCTTTTGACGCTCACCCATTGACAGTTGCCAAAGCGGCTGGGAGGGGTCAACTTTGAGGCCGAATCTTTCTGCGATTTCAGATACCTCTGACTGCACTTGCCGGGTTCGCAGAACCGATGATGCCGATCCCAAAACAACGTTTTCAGCAACTGAAAACGATGGGATCAAACGAAATTCTTGATGCACCATCCCGATACCCGCTGCTAACGCGTCAGACGGGTTGCGAAATTGGTGCGAGTGACCGTGGATTTTGAGATCTCCCTGGTCTGGTCGGTACACCCCCGCTAAGACGTTCATCAGAGTCGATTTTCCAGCGCCCTTTTCTCCCAAGAGAGCGTGGATAGTTCCACTTTCCACTCTTAGTTCAACCCCAGCATTCGCTATCACTCCCGGGAACGATTTCCAAATGTTGGAAAGTCCAACTGCGAGATGAGGGACGCTGGTAGAGAATGGGGTTTGGGTCATGGAGAGAGGATTCTGCTTGCTGGAACGCGTTAGCGGCGCCGACGTGGATATTCCTCGCCGACGCCGCTAAACGTTGTTACTAGATTGGCTAACTCAGCCGGTGGACCCAATTACGCCTTCAACGAAGAACATCATGCCGAGCATTGCCCCGTCGTCCATGACTTCGCCAGCTCCAAGAACCTGGTTGCCGTCTTGGTCGTTAATCGGCCCGGTGAATGGGTGAAGATCGCCTGCAATAATCGCTGCCTTCGCGTCCATGACTTGATCAACTACTGATTGATCCACATCGCTTGCTATTGGCGCAAGATCAACAATTCCGTCGGCCATCGATCCCCAATAAGCGGATGGAGAGTAGTTTCCTGCCTTGGCATCGTTGATGATCGAAACGTACCGTGGACCCCAGTTCCAAACAGGAGCGGTGAGGAACGCATTAGGTGCAAAAGCGCTCATGTCTGAGTTATAAGACACCCATCTTGCTCCCGCAGCTTCTGCTTTCTCTCCCGCTGCTGTTGAGTCCTGATGCATTGCGATAACGTCGGCGCCCTTGTCCAGCAACGCTTGCGCTGAGTCGCCTTCGACCGCTGGGTCAAACCAGGTGCTAGTCCAAATAACCTCGACTTGAGCGCTTGGGTTGGTGGCTTGGACACCAAGTGTGAACGCGTTAATCCCTCGGATTACTTCAGGGATTGGGAAGGCCGCGACGTAGCCGATCAAACCGGAACTGGTAGCAGAACCAGCGACCATTCCTGACAGATAGCGAGGCTCGTACATCCGACCGAATGTGTTACCGAAGTTGGTTTCATTCATCTTGTAGCCAGACACATGTTCGAAAACAACGTCCGGATACTCATCTGCTAATGCCAACATGTCATCCATGTACCCGAATGAGGTACCGATGATCACGTTGTACCCCTGGTCGATGAAGTCACGGACGTAATTGGCAAAATCCGCAGTTCCTTCTGGTACAGCCTCAACGTACGCGGTTTCTACACCCGTTTCGCTTTCAGCGTATTTTCGACCCTCGTCGTGCGCATATGTCCAGCCAGCATCGCCAACTGGTCCCACATACACGAACGCAGCCTTCGTGTCGTCACCGTCATCTGATCCGCAACTGGTGAGGACAAAGCCCAACCCCATACAGACCGCTAACAGCGCTGCAATCTTCCTCCGCATTTCTACCGCCCTATCTTTAAATGTTTCGACATCGAACCCCCGCATCATGCCACACTCTGAAGGAGTGGTGAGCCCTTAGGACGAAGAGTTAATGGAGAAAGTGTGCCGATACTTTGACGGTCCTTTAAGAAGTGCCGTCCCAGCCCGCAAATGCATCGATCGTCGCGTGTACATCACCTAGTGGGTAAAGGACCGGTGAAGTGCAACCGTTGACCATGTAGCTGGCAACCGCCTCTCGAGCTTCAGCGGGCGTACCTGAAGCGGTAAGCATTTGGACAATGTCGTCGGGTACCAATTTGGCCGCCGCT
>JASMKJ010000613.1 GCA_030749275.1 Acidimicrobiales bacterium | reverse complement strand
TCCTTGGGACGAGCAAGTTGCTCGCACCCCGGGAGGGTCATCGAGCGGCTCCGGCGCAGCAGTAGCTTCCGGGATGATTCCATGCGCCATCGGGACCGACACCGGCGGGTCCGTGCGTTTGCCAGCAGCGTTTTGTGGAATTGTCGGTCTCAAGACAACAGAGGGCCTGCTACCTACAAATGGCATCGTTCCGTTATCTCACACACTCGATACCCCCGGCCCGATGGCACGAACCGTAACGGACGTGGCTCTTATGTATGAAGCGCTGTGTTCGGAACCTGTGAATCTAGACCTCTCAGCAGAAATCGCCGGCATCCGCATTGGTTCCTTGTCCGATGAAGAGCGCATAGGTATCGAAGCTGAACAACTTGGAGCCTACGACCGGTCCCTTGATCAACTCTCGGACTTAGGGGCAGAAATTATTCAGTTTCAACCAGCTAAACCTTTTGAAGAAATGAAGGAAGCAGCAGCAGTAATTCTGACTGCCGAAGGCTACTTTCATCATGGTGCACTGATGGATGATCCAGACTCGTTGGTTGACGAAAATGTGCGTCCACGTTTCAAAGCAGGCGCCGACATCTCTTCTGCGCAATATGTAGGAGCATTACTGCAGCGGGACAGCGACCGAGAAAGCTTCTCGCTGGCGATGCAGGGCATCGACGCCTTGGTGACACCCACCACTCCAATGCTGCCTCCACCCTTGACGAAAACCGATGAGCTATCAACTCCAGCGCGGTTCACTCGAGCTATCAATTATCTGTCGATGTGCGGGACCTCGGTGCCCTCTGGGATTTCAAATGAAGGACTTCCTACGTCACTCCAAATTGCGTGCGCTGGTGGCAACGAAGCAATTTGTTTACAGATCTCGGCTGCGTATGAAAGAGCGAGGGGAGTCTTACCAGCGCCCCCATTATTTGCCGAGGAACCCGGTCACCTCACTTAAGGGAATGTGACATGCACGTCGTTTGGATACGAACCGAAAACGGAAAGACTGTTATCGAAGACCTTGAGATTCCCTCTAGTAAGGAAGTCCGAGGATTTGAGACGCCCATCTTGACGGTCACAGGCGTGATTTTTAGAACTCGCCAACCGGAAGTCGACATGGAATTTCATAACGCGCCCCGTCGGCAAATAGTCGTTCCCCTGCAAGGGGAAGTAGAAATTGAAACAGGGGAAGGAGATACGCGTTTGATTCGTCCAGGAATGGCATTACTCGCAGATGACCTTGAAGGCCAGGGGCACAAATCCAGGTTCCGACCCAATGACGCAACGACATTGTTCCTGCTGTTACCCGACGACTTAGACCCGTCCCAATGGAGGACTTAAGAGGCCCTAGTCATCGTGGAGGACGAACCTGACACGTTTGAAACCTCGTCCCTTTGACTCTGTTTTCGTGATCTCAATGCGACCGACCTCACCTGTGGAAGCCACATGAGTGCCGCCATCGGCTTGTTTATCGAGTCCCACAATGTCCACTACCCGAATTTCTTCGACTGCCTCAGGTATCAGGTTGACCTTTGTGCGAATCAAGTCTCTATCAAGAACCGCTTCCGAACGAGGAAGAAAGGAAACAGCTACGGGTCGATTGGCTACGACTTCTTCGTTACATAATTCTTGGATCTGTTCCGCGAAGCCCGGCGGAAACTCATCCAACTCGAAGTCCATTCGACCCGACAAAGTATCCATATTTCCGCCGGTCACGACTCTTTGCCAGCGTTGCCACATCACGCCGCAAAGAATGTGCATCGCTGTATGAGTTCGCATCAGTTGATGACGACGTTCGTCGTTGACAATCCCAGTTACCTCAGACCCAACGCTTGGGATTTCACCCGTAAGTTGATGCCACACCCGACCGTCAACGGTCCGAACATCTTCGACTAAGGCTTCGGTGCTGTTCCACCTGAGGAGCCCGGTGTCGTGGGGTTGCCCACCGCCTGTGACATAAAAAGCGGTCTTGTCCAACTCAACCAAGTTGTCATTGACCGCCTGAGCAGTCGCGTCGAAAATTCGAAGGTCAGCGTCAGCTAAATACAACCTCTCCGTCACGAATCACTCACCGGCCCTTCCATTGAGGTTCCCGCTTCTCAGCAAAAGCGCGAGTACCTTCCGAACTGTCTTCGGTACTGGCGAGCAGATGAAACAAATGTTCCTCTAAACGAAGGCCATCTTCCAAGGGCATACTCATTCCTTGAATGGCGGCTTGTTTGATGGCCCGGACAGCGAGCGGCCCTGCTTTCAAAAGTGTTTCGGCCATGGCTTTCGCAGTAGGTAACAGATCCTCGAATGGCACCACCTTGTTGACGAGACCGAGCCTGTGAGCCTCTTCGGCATCGATCCGTTCTCCGCTGTACAACATCCACAAGGCGTGACCGAGAGGGATTGTGCGAGGAAGTCGTTGAGTTCCTCCCCCTCCAGGAAGCAAACCTAACAACACCTCACCAAGACCAAATTGAGCGTTGTGCGAAGCGATTCTGATGTCGCAACTCAATGCCTGTTCAAGGCCGCCACCGTTGCAGTGTCCATTGATGGCTGCGATGACAGGCTTCCAAATTTCAAGTCCACGCATGAGGTCACGTCGCCCGGCAGGGGCAAAGTTGTCTGCTGGTTGAGGTGCCGAATTGAAGTTCTGTTTGATGTCGCTTCCGGCGCAAAAAGCTTTATCTCCCGCTCCCGTCAATATCGCAATCCACGCGTCGTCGTTGCGAGCAAAGTCTGCCCATACTTCTGCTAGGCGGTCATAAGTCGGTTGGTCGCAGGCGTTGTAGGCCTCGGGACGATTAATCGTGACGTAGGCAATATGATCTTCGATTTCGTAAATGACGCTGTCCATCTGAAACCTTTCTTCGACGGATGATCATCTTCGCAGGACTGAGAACGCCATGTGCTACAAAGACACCGAAATGAGATGGGTTCGGGTAGTTGAAGCCCCATGAGAGCTACTTGTGGAAGATCTGGTTTGCGTTGGTGGGGCAATGCCTAGGATCCTATTTGAGTGAACACGCGACCATCTCGTCTGCCTGCTTTCATCGGTATCGATGTTGGCGGCACCAAGACCTTGGGTGTTGTCTTGAACGAAAACGGTGAGTTACTCGAGGATTGTGTTCTATCGACTCCGCAAGGG
>JASMKJ010000612.1 GCA_030749275.1 Acidimicrobiales bacterium | reverse complement strand
CGACATCGGAAAGATACAAAAATCCAAGCAGGTTCCACCAACCAGGTTCAATTCGATCAGGCACGATCGTGTGATTGCGATCTTGATGGAAGGGCTGCTCGTAATTCGTAACCCCAGTGTATTTACCCCATATTCGTGCTTGATAGAGACGGATATCCTCCGAGCCCATCGCGCGTTGAGCGAAATCAACTACCCGCGGATGGATTTGCAGTCGATTGAGTAGATGGGAGTCGTAGGGAAAGAGCACGTGACCGAGGAACTGTCGTAAACGAAATTCTGCGCCTTCGCTGTCGCCGCTGGTGAGGTTATGCGCCTTTCCTTGTTGCGAGGGCTGGTAACGAAGATCCGTACTATCGGTCTCGAACTGGGCTCGGGCTGCTGGGTTGCCTGAGTGATAATCGGCTGGGTGAGGGAAATGCCCCCAGAGTTCTTCCACAGCAGCGTCTATTTCTTCAGTCGGAACCAAATCGTGGACGACGGTCCAGCCTCGGGTCCGCCATTCTTCAACAGCGGTATCGATATCGGTGGTCACGACTTGGCAGGCTAGCTGGCCGAGAAGCGAAGGACGTTAGCGAGCCCCCTGAGCGTCATGGACCCGTATGGTGGTGCCCGTAACGAAGTCAGAAGATGGAGAGACGAGATACAGCAAGGTGCTGTCGAGTTGGGAAGGTTTGCCTAGTCGTTTTCTTGGAAAACCCTCCGTTATATCTCCCATCCGCTCGAGCATTCCATCCATCATCTCGCTCTCGAAGGCCCCTGGGGCGATGCAGTTGACGTTGACGTCATATCGAGCGAACTCTAAAGCCAACATCTCTGTCATCCGAACCACGGCGCTTTTGGTTATCGCGTACCACGAGGTGCCAACGCCAGCGCTATAGGCGGCTCCGGACGAAATATTGACTATTCGTCCGGGTAGTTCGGCTTTGATAAGGCGTCGCGTTACTTCACTTGCGAGATGGAACAAAGATGTCAGATTGGTTGCAACCATCTCGTCGACGAACGCTGGGTCCATTTTCAATGCGAGCTGAGCATCAGGTTTACCAGCGTTGTTCACCAGTATCTGCACAGGTCCTAACTCCTGTTCGGTGTGTTCGATCGAGGCGAATAGGGCGTCGGTGTCGGTGACATCCAGAGGCACAGTCAAAACTTCTGCTCCAGTGGATCTCAACTCTTCGGCAAGTGTTTCGAGTCGTTCCACTCGCCGACCAGCGATGGCGACTCTCGCGCCGCAGGCAGCAAGAACTTGGGCAAATCTGTGCCCCAAGCCCGAGGTCGTTCCGGTCACAAACGCGGTCTGGCCTGAAAGATCGACTGAAAAGTTCGGTATGTCTGACATATCTCCCCTAGGTAATGCAATTTCCTGTCCTTCTGTCTAGGCGTAGAAGGAATGAACGTCTAATCGTGTCGACACGAATTAGGGTGCGCGTTAGTGAACGAACCACTCATTCTTGAATCTGGCCGCGTCAAAGATGGTCTGCGAGTTCTGGTTACTGGCGGAGGATCAGGAATTGGTGAATCGATAGTCGTAGCTCTTCGTTCGGCCGGAGCCAATGTTTTCGTTTGCGATGTAGATGCAGGTACCAACCCTGATCATGTCGCGGATATAGCCGAAGAAGCTGAGGTCGAAACCATGTTTGGGGCTGTAGAACGAGAACTGGGTGGACTTGATGTGCTGGTTAACAACGTCGGTATTGCGGGTCCCGCGGGGTTGGTGGATGAAATTGAGGCTGACGATTTCGATCAAGTGTTGCGAGTCAATCTGGGCGGAACTTTTCGAGTCACCGCTCGTGCGGTTCCATTGTTACGGTCGGCTAATGGTGGATTAATCGTCAACATAGCTTCGACGGCTGGGATTTTCCCCTATCCATACCGGTCACCCTATGTAGCCGCGAAGTGGGCGATGGTAGGGCTGGGGCGGAGCTGGGCGATGGAACTGGGTGAGGACAACATTCGTGTAAACGTGATCTGTCCGGGATCTGTGGGAGGCCCTCGAATGGACCAGGTAATTCAACGAGAAGCCAACGCCACAGGGGTAAATGAAACCCAACTTCGTGCGGGATATGAAAATCAGGTTTCGATGCGACGCTTTATGGATGCCGCCGATGTTGCCGGTGCGGTTGTCTATATGGCTTCCCCCGCCGGACGGCATGTGTCCGGCCAGGTTCTGTCCGTTGACGGAGCAACCGAGTCTTTGCGAAGTTCCTGAGCAGCCAACTTTCTCTTGAGACAAACTCGTGGGATCCATTAATGCCAGGAGCGACCAAAGTGAATGTCAGCGAAGCAACTGAACGAAGAGCATCAATCAGATCATTTCTGTCTGAGCCGGTGAGCGACGAGCAAATCCGTGAGTTGTTAGAGGTGGCTTCGCGCGCCCCCTCGGGCGGAAATGTCCAACCTTGGAAGGTTTATGTAATCAACGGTGACACCATGGCCCGGTTTCGTTCGTTCATTTCGAGTCGTAGCCCGGGAGAATCGGAGTACCCGGTGTACCCACCCAGCCTCCAAGAGCCATATCGAACTAATCGGTTCGAGTTGGGTGAAGCCATGTACGAAAAACTTGGTATTCCCAGAGAAGACAAACCGGCACGGCTTGCCCATCTAGCGCGAAATTTTGATTTCTTTGGTGCTCCGGCAGCATTTTTTTGTTTCATTGAAAGAAACATGGGTTCTGCACAGTGGTCTGACTTAGGGATGTTTCTTCAAACGTTTATGCTGTTAGCGGTTGAGGCTGGGTTGGACACCTGCCCTCAGGAGGCTTGGGCTAACCATTGGTCATCGGTTCAAGAGTTTTGTGGGGCACCCGAACAAGAAATGCTCTTCTGCGGAATGGCGATAGGGAAGCGCGACGAATCGAAGCCTGTTAATAGTCTTCGAAGCGAGCGGATGGCTGTCGACGAATGGACAACTTGGCTATGAGGACCAGAACATGAATGACATTTACGAGATGATGAGCACGCTGCGGGCAGTGCGACGTCTCCGCCCGGACCCGATCCCCGCTGATGTGTTGGAACGCGTATTGCAGGCGGCTGCTTGGGCCCCGACCGGAGGCAACATGCAGCCTTGGCGCGTGATTGTGGTGACGAGTTCTGAACGAAAGCAGGCGCTCGCTGATATATACGGGCCCGCGTGGTATCGGTACGCGAAAGGGTACGACAAGCGGATTGAGCAACTGCCGCCAGACGAAGCGGAAAAAGCGCGACGGAATCGAATTGCTGGTGATTACTTGGCTGACCATCTTCATGAGGTTCCAACGATCCTGATGTTTGTAGCGGATCCCAAAATGATGGCCATCACTGATGCAAAGCTGGACCGGGTGTCCATGGTTGGTGGTGGCTCGGTATACACGGCTGTGCAGAACGCAATGCTGGCAGCGCGTACCGAGGGCTTGGGATGCGTTCTGACGACTTTGCATTGCTTGGCCGAAGACGAGGTCAAAGAAGCATTGGAAATTCCAGAGGGCTGGGCGACCTTGGCTATGGTTCCACTTGGATATCCGATCGGCTCGGGTCATGGCCCGATTACTAGACAATCAGCGGCGGCACTCGCATTCGATGACGCTTTTGGAGTGGCCTGGAGTTGAGCCAAATATCTTCTCGCACCCCGTCAGTTTTCTTTATCGAAGACGTCGATCGGCATGACCCGCAAAGTGTCGGATCCGAAATAGGGAAAGCACTCCCTCTAGCGGTGATGGGAGTTGTCGTCGTGGTCTGGGGCGTAGCACCCCCGATCACCAAACTCATAAGCGCACCGCCCCTCATTGGAACTTTTTTTCGTTTCGGACTTTCGTCGCCATTTCTGTTGCTAGTACTGGCAGCGAGAGGGCGGATGTTGTCCCGCCACGTTTTCTTGGCGACAGCGCTCCCTGGGTTGTCGTTCGGAATAAATCTGATATTTGTATTCGCCACTCTTCAAGAAGCCACAGTGTCGGTCTTATCGACGGTTGTAGCTATGCAGCCAGCGTTGTTGTTGGTCCTAGCGGGGCCGCTTTTTCGCGAGTATCCGACGCGGCGTCAGTTTGTGTTCACCTTGCTGGGGGTAGTTGGAGCAGTAGGGGTAATACTAGGGGCGGGCTCAGAGCTGAGATCTTCATGGCTGGGCGTCGGCTTGTCAGCTTTATCGCTGGTTACGTTCTCTCTCTATTTCATATTGACGCGACTGGCCAGACTCGATAATGAGGTCGACCCGATTGAATGGATGGCTGGTGTCAACATTTGGGCTTTCGCATCGACAATTCCACCGGTCTTGTTGTTGGCTGACCGATCTGATTGGAGTCAGTTCGGGGGACGTGACTGGCTATGGATTTCAATAGTTGCGTTTGTTACCGGAGTGTTTGGGCATGTATTAATGACATGGCTCCACGGGCACTTGGAAGCTGCTCGCTCGTCGTTGTACATCCTCACCATGCACATAGTGGCTGTGGGGCTAGCGTGGTTGATTCATGATGAACCAGTTACGTGGATGCAAGGGGCTTTTGGGGGAGTCGTCTTGCTGTGCGTAGCTCTGGTTGTCAGTACTCCTGGTCGTCGTGAGGTTCAATGATTGGGAAAAGGCGGAACTCCGTCAACGAATCAAACAATTCCAGAACCAGCGATTGGTCACCGTTGATCACGATGTCACCTTGACCCAGGGCAACCGAAAACGATGTGACACCTCCGAGGGCGTCGGCCAGGACGTGGCGGGTGAGGGTCACGGTAGCCACGGCATCGTCTACATGGCGGTTTGATAAATGGTGAATGGCTGAGTTACAGATACCGAGAACATGTGTTTCTTCCAAGTCCGAGAACGTCCAATTGATCTTTACATCTAGGTCGCCAAGAGCCGCGGTGCTGAGGCGCACTCCGATCGAATCGAAAAGCTGCTCAGCTGTCATCGCGTGCGCTAACTGACGTCCTCGACCAACGGAAATGTTGAGAGATCCGT
>JASMKJ010000611.1 GCA_030749275.1 Acidimicrobiales bacterium | reverse complement strand
CCGTGTAAGGACCTACACCGGGGAGTTCCATCAACTGCGGCAGGGTCGAAGGGACGACCCCAGAGTGAACATCCACTATTTGGTGCGCGGCGTCATACAGATTTCGGGCTCTTCGCGGATATCCGAGCCCAACCCAAAATTTGAGCACATCGGAAAGCTGCGACTGGGTTAGATTTTCAGGGGTCGACCACCGCTCCATAAACTCCAAATACTTGGGTTCGACGCGTCTGACTTGGGTTTGTTGCAGCATCACCTCAGATACCAGAACGCACCATGGGTTTCGAGTAGCTCGCCACGGCAGGTCGCGTAATGACCGTGATGCCCAGCCCACTAGTACCTCGTTGAGGGCCGCGCTCTCAGAAATTAGAGAGTCTCTAGTCTCGCCAGATATCTTCGCCATACGGAAAGTTCCGAGAGGGAGCGTCGTCGCGTTTCCAGATCATGACCTTTCGACGGAAGAAGCACACCTCTTCCTCGCGTTGGTTGATCGCCCGCGTTTCAACCGTCACGATCCCTCTGTCCGACCGACTCTTAGAGTCGGCTTTGTCTATCACTTTGGTGACGGCATAAATGGTGTCGCCGTGGAAAGTTGGCCGCTGGTGGGTGAGGCTCTCTACCTCTAGATTTGCGATTGCTGCACCACTGACGTCGGGAACACTCATACCGAGCACCAATGAGTAGACAAGATTGCCAACGACCACGTTTTTGCCGTGCACAGTTTCATTCTGTGCAAACCATTCGTTGGTGTGGAGTGGGTGATGGTTCATGGTGATCATGCAAAACAAGTGATCGTCTGCTTCGGTGATCGTCTTTCCAGGCCAGTGTCTGTAGACGTCGCCAATCTCGAATTCTTCGAAATAGCGGCCGAATGGGCGGTCATGGGTAGTCACAGATCACTCCGATAGGGCTAGGGGTCATAGATGACGCTGACATCGTAGGTAATCCTCGGCACTAGAGTGCAATGGTTCCCCTTAGAGTTTGTCGCGGGCACAGAAAGCTTGTGCGTTCGGCGTCTCTGCTCATAGCCTGATTCATTGTCTCGACTTGACGAAGTGGTGAAAACTTATGACAGCACCAGACCTCCAAGCTGCAGCTGATGCTTTAGCCATCGGTATCTCCGTAATCGATCGATCTACTGTTCACGCAGCGGGTCTACCCGATGTCGACGATCATCAAAGTTTCCTGTACGACCTTGCTCATGCCGCATCTGCTATCGAGATAAGCCGCTCTCTTTTGGACTACGGGGCAAAGGGAGAGTCCGAAGGAAAAATCGCGTGCGCTTTCATAGCAGACGCCTTGGCTGATCTTCATTCAAAACTCTTCGGGCGAGAACAGGCATGGGGCGTCAACGAGGGGGAAATCGATGCGGCGAGAGATTTCATCGGTCAATACCGGGCTCCGGAGTTTGTGGCTGAGTTGGCCACTGTTAACGCTCCTTCGCACCTCGATGAAGATTTCACGATGGTCGCGGACACATTTCGGCGATTTGCTGAAGACAAGGTTGCTCCTCAGGCCGAACACATTCACCGAAAAGACACTGACATCCCAGAAGACATCATCGAAGGGCTAGCAGAACTGGGATGCTTCGGTCTCTCCGTTCCCGAGGAATACGGCGGCTTTGCTACCGGTAGTGAAAGCGACTACATGGGAATGGTTATCGCTACTGAGGAACTCTCTAGAGCGTCGTTGGGCGCAGGTGGTTCTTTGATAACTCGACCCGAAATTCTCACTCGGGCTCTTGAGCGTGGCGGAACCGAAGAACAGAAAAGGGAGTGGTTTCCCAAAATTGCTACCGGCGAAACCATGGTCGCCGTTGCAGTTACCGAACCCGACTACGGATCGGACGTTGCGAATCTGAAAGTTTCAGCTACCCAAGTGGACAACGGTTGGGTCATTAACGGAGTCAAAACGTGGTGCACTTTTGCCGGACGTGCGAATGTACTGATGCTTTTGGCTCGCACAGATCCAGATAGAACCAAGACCCATCGTGGCCTCAGCCTCTTTATTGTCCCGAAGCCGCAAGCGGAAGGCCACAGCTTTGAATTCTCACAGGAAACCGGTGGGAACATGGAAGGACGGGCAATACCCACACTCGGATACAGAGGCATGCATAGCTTCGAAATAGCTTTCGATAACTGGTTCGTTCCCGGGGAAAACTTGATCGGCGGCGATGAAGGTTTGGGGAAAGGCTTCTACATGCAGATGGCAGGATTTGAAAATGGACGCCTGCAAACTGCCGCCAGAGCCGTTGGGGTAATGCAGGCCGCTTACGAAGAAGCCGTGGCATACGCCCAGGACAGGGTCGTGTTCGGCCAACCTGTCGCCGAATACCAACTCACTCAAACCAAGCTCGGGCGAATGGCCGCGATTATCCAGGGTTCACGCCAGTACAGCTATTCGGTTGCTCAGATGATGGCGAAGGGCGAAGGAAGCCTAGAGGCTTCCATGGTGAAGGCATATGTGTGCAAGGCGGCAGAATGGGTGACACGCGAAGCTCTTCAAATCCACGGCGGTTTCGGCTTCGCTGAGGAGTACACAGTTAGCCGCCTGTTCGTTGATGCCCGAGTGTTGTCGATCTTTGAGGGTGCCGACGAGACACTGTGTCTAAAGCTCATCGCTCGGCGACTACTAGC
>JASMKJ010000610.1 GCA_030749275.1 Acidimicrobiales bacterium | reverse complement strand
CCGGGTACACTGAACATTTCACCCGACGCAACTCGTGCCCTCATTAACGAAAACACCGTGGCAATAGTTGTCATGCATTATGGTGGAATTGCTTGCGATATGGAGGCTTTCCACGACATTTGCCAAGAGAACGATTTGCGTCTGTTTGAGGACAACGCCCATGGTTTAGGGGGAGCATGGGAGGAGGCGCCACTTGGCACACTTGGCTGCTTAGCGGCCCAGAGTTTTCACGAGACGAAGAACTTCTCCTGTGGGGAGGGTGGCGCCCTCTTCGTTAATGACCGCTCATATTTTGAGCGCGCAGCAGTCCTCAGAGACAAGGGTACTGATCGACCACTTTTTTTCCGTGGTGAGGTCGACAGATACACCTGGGTTGATGTCGGATCAAGTTACGTCTTGGGAGAGATTTCCGCCGCGCTTTTGCTGGCCCAACTCGAAGAGCACGAAGAGATTCAGGCGAACAGACGCCGAGCTTGGAATGTCTATCTTGATGGCTTGACAGAGTGGGCAGCGGAGTTCGGGGTCTCCTTACCTTTGGTTCCTGAATATGCCCGCCCCGCGTACCATGCCTTTGCTCTAGTGCTACCAACACCAGATGATCAGAAACAAATGATTGAACATCTCGACCATTTTGGCATCGCAGCGGTGTTCCACTACCAGCCACTTCATGAATCCCGCATGGGTAGGAGACTTGGCGTCAACGGCAACGGTTGTCCAGTTAGCTCTCGTGTCTCAAAGCGTCTGGTCAGGCTTCCCCTGTTTTCAGACATAAGGCCGTCCGAAGCCGAACGGGTCGTCGAAGCAACTATTCGATTTCGCCCTTCCACCGACTAGGGCGGGCTAGGGATCATTGGTGCCCCTGAGAACTAGCCCGGCCAACCTTGCCGGGGGATTCAAAAAAGGAGATGAAAATCCTGTGCCTGTGGCGAACTAATGCCTGCTGTGTCCCTCATGAATAAGCAATCAGGACTCCTAACAGCACTTCTGACGGGCATACCGGTTGCGGCCGTCTACCTCCCACTAGCCCTTTTTCGATATGCGTGGAGCGATGACTTTACTTCCCTCGCCTACGACGCGGGATTAAAGCCGTTCGCTGACCTTCGACCGATCGCCGGTGTGCTCGAGCGAGTCGCGTTCTCTTTCATGGATGGAATCGGCTCGCTCTGGATTCTCCGCAGCCTCAGTGTTTTCGGAATCGTGCTTTTTGCTGTCACTACACAGGTTCTACTGCGTCGGTGGGGTTTTTCGACCCCGCTCGGGATTCTGGGCGGAGTCTCTGTGGCATTTCTTCCACCGTTCCATGGCTTTGTCGGATTCGCGGTGACCTGGCTTGCCCCATACCTGTTCCTCCTGGGAGGTGTTGCTGGACTACTCGTGGTCGAGCCCTCTATAAGGAGAGGACGGTGGCCTTCCGTAGCCGGACTGTTCCTCCTAATTCTCATCTTCCTCACATACCCACCTTCCGCGATGTGTGCTTGGGGATTTCTCGGAGTACGGGCGGCTGTGATCCGGACTTCTCCTTCTCAACTCATGCGCGAGTCCCTTCGGCTAGGCGTAGCGGTCGCCGTGGCGGGCATCACCGCTCTAGGAGTGGCGCTCATCTTGAGATCAACGATGAGCGTCGACACAGACACGCGAGTTCGATTGATCGGGTCACTTGGCGAGTTGCTGGACAAGTTGATTTGGTTCGTAAGTCATCCAGTCGTCGTCGCTGCTCGCACGTACCAGATCTCGAGTCCGGGCTTTGTTGAAGCCGCCTTAACGGGCGGTGTAGTTCTTCTGCTCATAGCG
>JASMKJ010000609.1 GCA_030749275.1 Acidimicrobiales bacterium | reverse complement strand
AAATTCGACCTCGGTGACCGGGTGATCTACCCGCATCACGGCGCAGCTCTGATCACTGCCCGCGAGAAGAGAAAAGCATTCGGCGAAGAGCGAGAATATTTGATTCTCGAAACCGCACACGGTGATTTAACCCTCTCAGTTCCCGCTGATATGGCCGATTCGGTCGGCATGCGTCCCCCCATTGACGAAGATGATGTTGAAGATCTCTTTGAGCTACTCGCTAAGAAGGACATTCGCGAACCTGCTAACTGGAGTCGTCGTTTCAAGAACCACCAAGAGAAACTGAAATCTGGCGATATTTATCAAGTGGCCGAGGTGGTTAGAAACCTTGCGCTGCGCGAATCCGCAAAAGGTCTGTCGGCGGGCGAAAAATCAATGCTCGATAAATCGCGACAAATTTTGATCTCTGAGCTCTCAATCAGCATGGATGTGACCGAAGACCAAGCCCTTGAAGAAGTCGAGACACGCCTAGCTGGGTAGAAGCGCGACCACTACTACCTCAATCCTCCCTATAACTTCAATAGGGGAGGGGTCCGTGCCATCAGACCATCCGCTACACAGGAGCGCTTTCGGCCTACGCGTTCGAATCCGCGAAGACAACAGATCTGTCGCGCATGTCACGCCTCTGACCCCTGTCCCAAAACTTTCAAAGGAGGCGTCCTTAGGGTGTCTACGGACTCTTCAACGAAGTGGAGTCCGTCAGGTCTTTACCTCTGCCCTACGGGCAACAGACCAAAGTTTTTTCTGTGAACTCGGGTTTACTCTTCACGAGGAACTGTTGCTGCTGGGCCACAATTTTTCGACCCCGCTCACCCCTCCTTTGCGGCCCACAAGAAAGGGTCGCCGGTCCGACTGGAGCGAAATTCTTGCTATCGATGAAAAGGCGTTTCCCGAATTTTGGAGATTTGACCGACCCGCTCTCTTGGAGGCAATTAAAGCAACACCAACGACCCGGGTTCGTGTCAATACTCAAGATCCATTAACTGCATTTGCCATCACCGGTCGGTCGGGTCGTCTTGCCTTTCTGCAGCGTCTTGCCGTACATCCTCAACATCAGCGAAGTGGGATTGGTCGTTCATTAGTCGCTGATGCCCTTTTGTGGTCTAAGAGACGTTTTGTCAGCGAATTGTTGGTCAACACTCAGATAGAGAATGTCGGCGCAAAAGAACTTTATGAATCCATGGGCTTCAGTAAAAAGAATGTTGGACTTGCTGTGTTGCAGTGGAGCGCCGATACATGATGTCCCTCCGAATGTTGGTTACCTTCCTGTTGGCTTTAGGGATCTCGATAATGTCGGCGACCCCCAGCGCAGCCGGTGAAGACAGTGCTGGCGGGCTGCAGGTGATCGATCAGTCCCCCACTACCCGTGTAGGGGAATTTTTTGACCTTGTTCTGCAACTTCCTGGCGTCGTCACCAAAGGCGACCAGATGACCGTGACGATTCATGAGCCGGTAACAGACGAACCACAGTTCGTCGCTTCGAGCAGGGGCGAGGACTTGGGCGGTGTGCTGGCTTCACAAAGGTTTGATTTAACGGATCTTCAACCCGACGTTTGGGGCTTGACAACAATTTCACTTTTGATCACTGATACGGGTGTCGAGGGCATTCGATTAGTCCAACCGGGCGTTTATCCCATAAGCGTCGAGATGCGTACCGCAAATCAGGAACTTGTCGGCAAGCTTGTAACGCACTTAATTCGAGTGGACGAACGTATTTCAGGCGAATTACCCATCGTGTTCGTCGCGGATCTTCGAAACTTCAGTCCTGCACCAAACAGTTCATCGCGTTCGGTTGACGCGTGGCTTTCGGTTCTCGGTAGCTACCCCTCGATCCCGGTAGGTGTCACATTTCATCCAGTTTCCGTGAACGAGAACTTGTTTTCGTCGATCATTTCAAGTTTCGTGAAGACAAAACACGAGATCATCCGAAGTCCCTATACGCCGATCAATGAAGCTGATTTGGTGGACGCAGGGTTAACAGAAGAGGTCGCGTCTCTCGCTCGAATGGGAGCTGAAAGTCTTGGGACAATAGGGCATCTGGCGCCTCCAACTCTTTGGGTTGGACACGGAGAAGCTGATGTGTCACAGGCCGACGTTCGTTGGGATCGAGGAATTCGAGAACTAATCGTCGAATCAGTTTCTTTGTCCCCCGTTCCTGAAAAAAACCCTCGCGGTCCGGTAGAACTTCTCTCGAACAAGTCAACCTTTCGCGGTCTTGTTGTCGACGTTCTTTCACAAAGGCAAGCTCACGACACCCCAGCTAGCGAAGCTCAACGAATTCTCTCGCATTTAGCAACTATTGCTTTAACTGAACAATCGAACTCTTTAGTCACCATCGATCTTGGTCGAGACAACCGTTCACCAGAATTCGCTGATCTCTTGCTGCGCGGTGTCAGCACGCTGGATTGGCTGGCTCCATTACCAGCAAGTGAAGCGGTTACAAAGTCGTTGCTTCAAAGCGACGGGCTGCCTCGCCAACACCGACTGCGAAGCCGAGTGAGTTCCACGAAGCACGATTTCGGTGATTACAGAGAAGCGGTCCGACATTTGAACGCGATTCGGTCGATGACCCGCGACGAAGACGCCCAACAGTACGACGACCTGTCTGAAGAATTGTTGCTCAGTTTGTCCAGTGAAGTGTCGGCCTTGACACAGAAAGATCTTTGGCAATCCACAGTCGACCTGATCCGTTTACAGGCAAGTCTTGTGGATATTCCTCCAGACGAGTCAATCCAGTTGACTTCTCAGAAAGCTTCGGTGCCTTTCAGTTTTCAAAACAGGGCTGGCATTCCGTTGCGTGTTGAACTCCGAATCATCAGCGAACGACTCACGGTTGAGGATTTTGATGACGGTGAAAGCACAACCTTGGTCCTTGAACCTGGCGTGACTACCCACCGATTCAGACTCAGGGCGCTTGGATCGGGTTCTTTTCCAGTGTCAATCGAACTTCATTCTCCTGACGGAGAGTTGCTGGTGGGAAGAGCACAAGCTGCCCTTCGGGCTACAACTCCGACCGGGGTTGGTCTTGGCCTCACAATAGGAGCTGCTGTATTTCTGGCGAGTTGGTGGCTGCTTGACAGCAGAAGACGGAAGAGTCGAAGGTTATGAAGCACTCAGGGCCAAGTGCTGCCGCAGGAGGAATCGCGTTATCACGATTTTCAGGAATCGTCCGTTCCGTTCTCGTGACCAATGTCTTGGGGATTGGGCTGATTGGCGACGCGTTCGCGGCAGCCCAACGCATCCCGAACATGCTTCAAAACCTGTTCGGGGAAGGGGCCTTATCTGCAGCTTTCGTACCTGAATACAGCCGCCTCGTTGATTCCGAACCAGAAGAGGCAGGGAAACTCGCCGGAGGGATTCTTTCCTTTCTTTTGTGTTTAGTCACTTGCTTGACTGCTGTCGGATTCCTAGCGGCCGAACCAATCACTAGATCAATCGCATGGGGATTTACTGGAGAACGTTTCGATCTGACAGTTCAACTAGTTCGAATCATTCTTCTGGGAACAGCCATCTTGGTAATGAGCGCTTGGTGCCTGGCAATTCTCAATAGCCACGGCCGCTTCTTTCTTAGCTACTCGGCACCAGTTGTTTGGAACGGCGCCCAAATTGTGGTTCTCGTGGCCCTGGCTATTGCCGAACTCAGAGACAATTCAGCAGCGGAAACTTTGGCTTGGGCCCTTGTGTTGGGTTCCGTGCTGCAAGTCGCGGTACAGCTACCTGCCGTATTGCGAGACAACCGACATATTCGACTCAACTTGGCCTGGAAGAAATCTTCGACTGCCGTGGTACTTAGAAGATTTGTGCCGGCAGTCGCAGGGCGAGGGGCTCTACAGTTTTCGTCGTTTATCGACCTGGCTCTAGCGTCACTCTTATCGGTGGGAGCAGCTTCGGCCTTAGCAGCAGCGCAAGCCATTTATTTGCTTCCAGTCGCACTTATAGCCACCAGTGTTGCTGCCGTAGAACTACCAGAATTGAGTCGTTCTCCCGACGTCAACACGATGCACGAACGAGTCTCAAAAAGACTCCTACAGATGCTTTGGTTCATTGGTCCAGTCCTTGGGTTGTATTTCGCGGTTGGATCCAAGATTGCTGACACTCTGTTCAATCTCGGTGGCTTCCGCAACAGCATCGTCCCAGATGACTTGACCGTAATCGGACTCACTTTGGGCGCTTATGCTCTCGGGCTTCCCGCGTTACTCTCATCGCGTTTGCTCCAAAGCGTCTGCTTCAGTACCGGAGACACAACTACCCCGACACGAATTGCGACAGGGCGAGTCTTGGTCTCTGCAGCTCTTGGCGTCATCCTGATGTTCCAACTCGAACAGGTGCTGGTGTTTAACCAAAACTTGATTGGGTTCGGCGATTGGAATTTTGTTTGGGGGCCACTACCTGAAGCAACTCGCAACGCCTCAAATTTACCGGCAAGACTGGGACCGGTCGGATTAGCTCTCGGCTCGGCAATCGGAGCTTGGATGGAGTTCTGGTTGCTCAGAAAGCATGTGCTTGGCGGTTGGGGAGTGAAACGGCTGACTGGTTCGGATCTTTGGAGACATACCTTGCCGGCGTTATGTGCTTTGGGCACGGCGTTGGTTCTTCGAGAACTTAGGATTGAGCAACCGCTTCTACAAATGTCGTTTCTAACGGTCGCAGTGCTGGCTATACATGTAAGTGTTTCTATTCTGTTGCGGACGCGGAGTTTGTTCCATTTAGTTTCTGACTTTCAAAGCAACCGACCGAATACAAAACCCGAAAAGAAAGAAGAATCCTTATGACCTCGGTTCACATCGTCACCGATAGTTCATGTGACCTTCCAGATGCTGTGATCGCTGATCTCAATATCAAAATTGTTCCGTTAAAGATTCGATTTGGGGATACTGAGTTCGTTGACCGATTCGAGCTCACTACTGATCAATTTTGGGAGAAGTGTCAATCAATCGACGAACTGCCCTCTACAGCTGCTCCCGCTCCCGGCGCCTTCGTAGAACAGTTCCAGCAAGCAGCGGAACAAGGCGCTGCGGGTGTCGTCGCGATAGTCCTGAGCGGTGAACTTTCAGCAACCATTGAAGCCGCCCAACAAGCGGCGCTCATGGTCAAGGATGAAATTGAAGTCACAGTGGTGGATAGCCGGACAGTGACAATGGGCCTTGGCTCAATTGTCGTGGGCGCGGCAACCGCCGCTCAATCAGGCGCGAGCATTGAAGAAATCTCCGCCCACGCCATCGATTGCATCGAGCGGACACAAGTACACGCAGCACTAGACACTTTGGAGAACTTGCGCAAAGGAGGCCGAATCGGCGCGGCTGGATCCCTTCTGGGGTCGATGCTCTCCATCAAACCATTGATTGAAGTTCGGAACGGAGTAGTTGAACCCGCAGGCAAGCAACGCACTAGGGGCAAGGCTCTCAATACCCTCGTTTCGGTCGTCGAAGAGAACGCAAATCAGATCGAACAAATATGTGTTCTCCACGCGGCGTGCGAAGACGTTGACGCGTTCGTGGAAAAGATTGAAGCTGCAGTCAACGTCGAAGTTCTAGTAGGACAAGTTGGGCCGGTTGTCGGCGCACACGCTGGTATTGGGACAATAGGCGTCGCTTTCCAAACAACCAACTAGGCGCTTCCTTTAACCCAATGGCCGTAGATCATCAGCGATACCGAATCGACGAACGTATCCACCCCGGCCTAATTGAGTCCTGGTCAGGGTTAGATCGCACCTTAGACCGTCCTGTAACGATCCGAATATTGGATCCCTCAAGCGAAGTCGGTAAACGGGTACAACTTCAAGCGCGATCCCTTGTACGGCTCGAGCATCCTTCTCTTCTTCATGTCCTAGACACCATCGAGCTGGACGATCGAGTCGGACTGGTGACAGAAACCCTGCCTGAAACAAGCCTCCAGCAATATCTTGCTTCTGAGGGGATCCTTTCCCCTGAAGAAACTCTTACTATCGCCACCCAGCTCGGGGAAGCACTGTTGTCGCTTCACTCTGCGGGCTTCGCGATCGGCGATCTCCAAGCAAAGCACATAGGTAGACGCAAGGACGGCACTGTTGTCATCGTTGATGGCCCTCCAACTGGTGACGCAAACACAATCCCCGCACGACCCCAAGATGACATAGTGTCCCTTGGCGAATTGATTCATGAGTTACTTGTTGGCTTTCGACCGCAACTCGACCATCAGGGC
>JASMKJ010000608.1 GCA_030749275.1 Acidimicrobiales bacterium | reverse complement strand
ACATAAACGACAGCAAAGCCATCTCCCGGGGATCTTCTTCGGTCCTTTTGTTTTCCGTCTTCTCTGTGACCACTGAAGATCGTGGAAAACACAGAAGCAAGCGATCTGTAGTTTGCAGCGGTGAGACCTAGAACTAGCAAGAAAGCAATTTGTTGGATGACTGTCCAAGCCTCAAAGGACACATCCTGGTAGCGGCTAGCTGCCCAGAATTCGCCCAGCGCGTAAATTGCCGAAATTGCGGCAAAGCACCCCGCCATTTGTTTGGCCTCAAATCGGAGAACCGCTTGCGCGATAGGGAATAGCAGCAACACCCAGAGACTGCTGGCCGGATTGAGCCCAACTAGCCAAATTGCGGAAAAAACGATTGATGCGTCAAGGACAGTTTCAATCACTCTTCGCTGACGTGCGACTCGTGCGGTAACCCGAGGATGTCTGGTCGGATCGGCAAAATTTACGAATAACAAGAGCCCCGCTAACACAACACCGAAGGGCATTGGGGGGAGACTCGCCCCAGGGATCGCGTCAGCGGCTTCTGCTGTCAACATCAACGCGACAACAACTGCGGAGAAGCTTCTGACGCGTCGAGCCATTGCCGCGTCACGTCGCATAGAGGTAGGAGCTAGCTCCGGGTCAGGTATCGGCTGCGCCTCGATGGAGTCATCGACGACATCTTCTAATTCGGGCAGGGAGGTCAAAGTAGCGATGTGAAGCCAGAGTACGGACCCTTAAGCAACAAGACCGGTATTTCCCACAGCTTTCTTCGGCTTTGGTGCACTCAGACTGTTGGAATCAATTCAATAGATCTGACCGAGAAGTCTTGGGGGATAGGGGTCCTCCAGATACCGTTCACGTCATGGCAAAGGTTCCTGACAAACCGACTATCGAAGGTCTTGAGTCCAAATGGAAGGACATATGGGAACGCGAAGGCATCTACCAGTTCGATAGAAGTAAGAATCGTGGGGAGGTATTCAGTATTGACACTCCCCCGCCAACGGTCAGCGGCTCCCTACATGTAGGCCATGTCTTTAGCTACACCCACACCGATGCCATAGCTCGATATCAACGGATGAAAGGATCTGAGGTCTTTTATCCAATGGGTTGGGATGACAACGGTTTACCAACCGAGCGACGTGTGCAGAACTATTTCGGTGTCCGTTGCGACCCGACGCTCCCCTACCTGCCCAGCTTCGCGCTTCCCGAAGATGCCGGAGACGAAAAAGCAATCAAAAAACGCGGCGAGATCAACGTTTCCCGACGAAATTTCGTTGAGCTCTGTCACATCCTCACTGTGGAGGACGAGAAGGCATTCGAAAATTTGTGGCGTCAACTTGGACTCAGCGTGGACTGGTCAATGACCTACGCCACTATCGATGAACGCTGCCAACGCATGGCACAGAAGGCGTTCTTGAGAAACGTTGAACGCGGCGAGGCTTA
>JASMKJ010000607.1 GCA_030749275.1 Acidimicrobiales bacterium | reverse complement strand
ACTCGGCGTGGTCGACGGTCGCAGCGGTTCGGTGACCTTCATCCGCCTAACTATTCGTTCCAATACTTCTCTCCCGTTAATTTTTCTGCTGCAAAAACCATATGGGAGAGGGCTTCTTTCAGGCTGCTCCTTCCCGAACTGAGCATTTCCAGGTTTGCAAGCAACAAGCGCAGGAGGACGTCCATTACCTTCTTGGATTCCGGAATCGACCGACAATCCACGGCTGATGAAAGTGCAGCAGGCAAGAGTCTTTCAAACTCAATCTGCATAGTACGGGTACTGTCGTCCGTGGATAAGATGTTCCCTAGAACGGCGCCGATCAAGAGCGGGTTGTCTTCCGCCTCCTGCAAAATGATTTTGAAGACCCTCTTGATTCGTTCGCCCTTGGTTCTTCCTCTCGGGGAACTGGTCTGAAGGCGGCTCGCAAAGGATAGACCCCACTCCAGCGTGATGTCGCTGATGATGTGTTCCTTGCTCGCATAGCTGCGATACAGGCTGGCTCTTGGGACATCGGCGATTCGTGCGAGCTCTTTCATGTTCAGGGAGCCGGCACCTTGTTCGGAAACGAGCTTCTTGGCTGCATCGAGAATCTTCCGTTTTCGTTTCTGCTTCGTGTCAGATGCCAAGGCGGAAAGCTCCCTCATGGGTTGACAGGTTTCTCGCCATCCTGCATTGTTGAGACACGTGTCTCATCTGCGGCTGTGAAAGTCGAAGGCATCTCGAGAGCCCCAGCCGAAGCGTGAGGAAGTGCCCGATGTTCAAAACGTACGATAGAAAGTCATTGGTGATGATTGCGGGCATTTCGATGCTCATCACGGCCGTGTTCTACGTTGGCGGCATGTTCGTCATCTCGGGCTTCCTGCCACCACCCTCGCCAGGACTGTCTGAAACGGAAGTGGTGAACCTTTATCGAGAGAACCATCTGTCGATTATCACGGGCCTGACCATCGCTTTCGTTGGGATTGGCTTCATGTTGCCTCTCTGCATTGTCGGTTCGGTTTTCATGGCTGAGGTTGAAGCCGACGACGGCTTCCCGTTCTTCTCCGTCATGCAGGGTTTGTGTGCAGTGGTAACCGTCTTGTTTACTGCGTTCCCCACGTTTGTGTGGATGGCAGCGGCATTCCGCGTGGAGCGCTCGCCCGAGTTGATTGTGATGATGCACGATCTCGGCTGGATAATGTGGGCGACACCTTCATGGGGATTTGCCTTTCAGGGTATCTGTGTTGGTGTCGTTGGCTTGAAGGATAGGCGACCAAAGCCGTTCATCCCGCGTTGGATGAGCTATCTGGCTCTTTGGTTGGCGGCGGGAATGACGGCAACTCCACTTGTGCCCTTCTTCACGAGTTCCGGCCCCTTTGCATGGGATGGTTTGTTCAGTTTTTGGGTCGCGTTCTTCTCCCCCATCGGCTGGAACACGATCCTCTTCCTGCTCATCATCAACAACATTCGAAACGGCCAGCAAGAATTGGTGGAAGCCTGACAGTATGAATGCAGCAGACGACAACCTGCTAGAGCAGCGCTCTCCTGTCGAGGTCGGCGTATGGATATTCATCCTTGCGGATATGTGTGTCTTCGCCATGTATTTTGGTGTTTTTGCCTGGGACAAGCATCTTCATCCGGAGCAGTTCGTGCAGGGACAGGCCACCCTGAACAATGGTTTCGGTGCATTGAATACCATCGTCTTGCTCATAAGTTCGTATTTCATGGCTTCCGCGGTGCATGCTGCCAGGGCGCAAAAGATCGAGGTCTATGCCCGCCTCATTAGGCTGACCATCGTGTGTGGCTCTGCCTTTCTTGTGGTGAAAACTGCCGAGTACACGGAAAAGATTTCGGCAGGCTTTCATATCGCATCCAATGAGTTCTATCGGAACTACTTCTCCTTCACTGGGTTCCACATGGTCCACGTGATCGTTGGCTTGTCGTTTGTAACCTACCTTTTGTTTTCGATCAGGACTTCCGAGCAGGTGAGAGCGAATGCTTCATTCATTGAAGGAGTAGGGCTCTACTGGCATATGGTCGATTTGCTCTGGGTCGTACTGTTTTCGTTGATTTACTTGGTGCCGTAGGATGATGACGTTGCAGAAAGATAGATTGTTCCTGGTATTGACCGCACTGCTGGGCCTTACTCTGGTGTCCTGGCTCGCTTCTTCTTCTTTGGGGCTGGGTCGCCAGACTCTCGGTGTGTCGGTTCTCGTCCTTGCCTTTGTGAAGGTCCGTTTGATCATCGTCTATTACATGGAAGCAAGTACGGTATGCAGACCCATCCGCGTTGGTTTGGAAGGATGGGTGTTTGGGGTTGCCGGGGCCACAATTGCCCTTTACTTGCTTTGATCGTTCGTTCACGGGACGACGCGTGTCGTGTTCGAGCCAACGGAGTTGATCGAAGAACTAGCCGCCTCGATCGGCCAAGCGCCCTCCCGTACGACGGTCGACGGCCGCCTGAGTGCACGGAATAGATCTGGAATGTAGGAATGGGGCGGCTATTCGCACTATCCACCAATTGTGCTTTGGCAAATACCAGGGCGATTCACTGGGGGTTTGACGAATAGGACACCGTTGGTGCATGAATCCGAACGCGGCGTCGAATCGAAGCTCGTCTTGGCAAATCGCACTCACGAGGCTCGGACGGAAAACGTTGATCCCACGTTGATCAAGGCGATCGTCCGAGCACGGCTCTGGTTCGATCAGATCGCCCAGGGAGAAGTTCAGTCGATCTCGCAGATTGCGAAGGCCGAAGGCGTCACGGACCGCTATGTCAGCAAAGTGATTCCGTTGGCGTTCCTCGCACCTGATATCGTCTCCTCTATCCTGTCTGGATCGCAGCCCGTCGAACTCACCACCGAAGCACTCACGAAGCGCACCTCGTTGCCCTCGAGCTGGGAGACGCAGCGAGAGATGCTCGGGGTTCGTTAGCTCGCGACCCGCACGCACACCGTCGGCGCACCCTGGTACGAGCTCTTCAGCCGCAGTCGGGACTTTCGCGCGATCCAAAAGCGAATCCGAACCGCCGACCCTGACAACGGAGATTTCCGCGGTACGGAGGCACGAACCGGTGGTGAATCCGCGGTCTCCGGTTCGGATTCTCTATGGCGACTTCGCCAACACCCCGTGGAATCGCGCTGTTTTCCGGGACCGTTCCCGAGCATCAGGCCCCCGCTTCGGAGTTTTTCGCCCAGGGCGAACTCAGTTGACATAGCGCTACTTATCGGCGAAGTGCGCGAAAACCCCGCTTGATTCTCCTATCCCCACGTGAACTCGGACGTCGATCATGTTCTCGATGAAGAGGGCCTAC
>JASMKJ010000606.1 GCA_030749275.1 Acidimicrobiales bacterium | reverse complement strand
TCTCCATTGCTAGAACGGCATTCTTGAAGATTGCTTGTCCCGCCATTTTGATCTTGTCGTCGAAGTCACAAAACAGTGCTTCTTCAAGAGCTCCGGTGCTGTCGACATGCCAACCATGGAGATCACCTGGGCCGTCTGTTTTTTCAACAACCGCGGCGCCAGCGCCATCGGCAAACAATATGCAGGTCGCGCGGTCTGTCCAGTCCGTGAGCCGAGAAAGGGTTTCAGCACCTATGACTAAGATTCGGCCGTGGCCCATCTGGATGAAGCCGTGTGCGGCAACTAGTCCATAAACAAAGCCAGAACATGCCGCGTTTAGATCCATAGCGCCGCAACGTAAGCCAAGGAGCTCTTGCACGGTCGAGGCAGTTGCAGGTACCTGTCGATCTGGGCTGGTTGTCGCGAGAATCAACAAATCGATTGTCGCGGGATCAATCTCAGCTCGCTCGATAGCGATGCGGCCAGCCTCTGCAGCAAGACCTGATGTCGTTCCCCCGATTCGGCGTTCGTGAATACCTGAACGCTCGACGATCCATTCATGGCTGGTGTCAACCATCTGCTCGAGGTCTTGGTTAGTTAGGACTTTTTCGGGCAAAGCGGTCCCAACGGAAAGCATCCGGGCACCAGATATCGCAGTGGAAGTCATCTTCTTGTGCCTATCTCGTCCGCAGCCAGGCTATTGGTTGCCTCGCAGTTACCCGCTCGCTCTCTAATGCCATGAACTCCATGAGAATTCCAGCGAAAGGGGATCGTACTTCCTCATCGGTGACCCAGCCCACTACATCGCCAACATTGACAAACTGATCGGCAGCCAGCCCCTCTTTAGCGGAAAAGATTCCTGCGCAGGGGCTTACAACGAGGCGCTCGGTTACATAAAGGTGCTCTCCGGCGTCTTCTCGAGATTGTTCAGAAGACCCCAAATCGGTGACTGTCGCTAGCAGCGTGTCAACATCTTCTGGAGTCGCTACAGACAAAGTGTTGACTTCTTTTAAGGTGCGTTTGGCCATTCCTGTGAGAACGGTGCCTGGACCAAGCTCAACGAACGTAGCGCACCCAAGTTCATGGAGTGCATAAAGACTTTGTCGCCATTGAACTGGACTGCACAACTGGCTAGCCAAAAGTTGGGGCCATTCTTCAGCGTTTTGCCGGCCAGCTGCATCTACGTTCGCGACCACTGGTATGGCGGGCGCCCGAACTTCGATCTCGGCGAGGGCCTTGCGCAACCTATCTCTGGCCGGAGCCATGAATGGTGTATGGAATGCTCCTCCGACAGGTAGACCCATCGTCCGCTTGGCTCCAAGTTCCTTCGCTTTCTCGCTAGCTTCTGCAACTGCTGGAGGGGCCCCAGCGATCACCACTTGACCCGGAGCGTTGTAGTTTGCAACCCAGACATCGTCGTCTACCCGAGCGCACGCAGTGACCACGAGATCGTCGTCCAATCCGAGCACAGCGGCCATGGTCCCGTCTTTTTCGTCAGCTGCTATTTGCATAGCTTCACCGCGTTCAGCCACCAGCCTGACGGCGTCGTCAAAAGACAAGGCTCCGCTTGCGCAGAGAGCGCTGTATTCACCTAGCGAGTGACCTGCTGTCAGATTTGGCGCTACTCCGGTTCTTTCGACCGCATCTAGAACCACCATGCTGAGTACGAACGTCGTGAGCTGGCTGTTTCGAGTCTGTTTCAATTCTTCGGCGTCGGCTTCAAGTAATAACTGTGCGATATCACGATCACACGCGTGTGACGCCTCGTCTACAAGTTCCCAACTTTCATGGTCAACCCACTCGCCCCCCATAGCGGGCTTTTGTGAGCCTTGACCAGGAAATGTGAATGCGAGCACATGGCCTCCCTATGCAGTCACCTTATGGGTTGGACCGCACTTTGGCCCGAAAGGTTTCACATGGCCACGCGAAACCTGCCGACCACGGCTGTAGAAGAGAGTACGGGAAACAAGGATGTTGTGGGGGAAATCAAGCCAATCTGCATGAAGAACGCTTGGGAAGGTCCCTTTAGGGCCGCTAACCTCGGCGTTTGCCGCCCGGGTGGTGGAATGGCAGACACGGAGGATTCAAAATCCTTTGCCCTCACGGGCGTGCGGGTTCAAATCCCGCTCCGGGCACAAACCCCACAGTTGTTTCATGTAGCGCATTCGTTGACTGTTTGGCTCTAGGTTGTATTTATGACTTCAGACCCTTATTCGTCGTGGGAAGACGACGATTTGGTGTCGCTTGCTCACGGCTTCCGTGACGATCTTTATGAGGGGCAGGTAGCGCTAGTGACGGGGGGAGCTGGAGGAATTGGTCGTGCCATATGCATGCTCTTGAGCCGACTCGGAGCCCGGGTCGTTACTTGTGGTCGCGATGAAGGAAAATTACAAGAACTCAGCGATTCATTTGCACGCCAGGATGTCGAGATCTTGACCATCCCGGCCAACGTACGTGAACCCGAGGAGGTCTCCGGGCTAATCAGTGAAATTTGGAGTGTATGTGGGAATTTGGACCTAGTTGTAAACAACGCAGGCGGTCAATTTGCTGCCCCAGCGAACGACATCTCACCAAAAGGCTGGGCGGCCGTCCTGGAAACAAATCTTTATGGGACTTGGTTCGTTATGCAGGCGGCGGCTCGAACATGGATCGAAAAGCACCGAGGCGGATCGATAGTCAATATCGGCACGATAACCGGACGGGCATCAGTTGGCATACCTCACACCGCTGCAGCCAGAGCAGGAGCGGCAGGTCTAGCCGCGTCGCTAAGCGTGGAGTGGGCACCCCACGACATCCGAATTAACACTGTTGCAGTAGGAGTCGTCCGAAGCCCGGGTTTAGTTAATTATCCCGATGCAGCGCGACCGTCATTTGACCACAACCCGCAACGTCGCCTCGGTGATGTGCAAGACGTAGCTCAGGCAGTTGCCTTTCTTGGTTCCCCCGCAACCGCCTCGTTCATCACCGGTGAAGTGTTTCACGTGGCTGGAGGCGAACAAATATGGGGGGAATACTGGGCGCTAGGAAAACCTGACTATTTCCGGATTGACGACTCGTCAAATTCTCCAACAAGTAGGTGATCGTGACATGGCCAATCGAATAGACACTACGCGGCTACAAGAGATGGCGAGGGCCTACACGGCCTCAGCGGTTCTGTACGCGGCGTTGGATGTGAGTCTGTTCACGCATGTCAGTAACGGCTGCAGAACAGAAGCCGCGCTTAGCAACGCGACCGGGTTGCGCCATGTCGACATCGATCGATTGGTTTCGTGTTCGCTAAGCCTGGAACTTCTCGACTGGGAAGGGGAAGAGCTGTGCAATGCACCTGATGTCGAGGCATATCTTGTCGAAGGAAAAGAGAGGTATGCGGGACCTTGGATGATGTTTACGCGCCCTGACGTCCCCGGATGGTTCCAAATCACTGAAAAGATGCAGGAGGCGGACTCGACCAAGCTTGGGATGTATGAAGAACTTACGGTTGAGTCTGCGCGCAAATATCATCAAGCAACGGCCAGTATCGGGTTCGGCGCAGCACGGCGCTTTGTTCGCACAGTTGACCTGTCTGGCCGACGGCACCTACTGGACCTCGGTGGCGGTTCAGGGGCCTACAGCATCACAGCTGTTGAAGCATTCAGCTCCCTCAAAGCCACGGTCCTAGACCTGCCACCGGTCGTGGTCGCCACAGAGGAATACATCGCTGATGCTGGCGTAGGGGACCGAGTGGCAACGATCGGCGCGGATTTCACTGAAGGAGAGTTTCCTTCCCCAGTAGATGTCGTTGTCATGGCTAGTAATTTGCCAATTTATGACAGCGAAGTGATCGGCGGTGTTGTGGAACGGGCGTTTCGAGCCCTGGAATCGGGTGGGGAGATGCATCTCATCGGCGAAATGTTAGATGACGACCGAAAAGGGCCAGTTGATGCTGCGATGTGGGGAATGAACGAACTCGTGTGCGGGAGTGAGGGACGTGCCCACACGCGAAGTGAATGCGAGGGGTATTTTCAGTCGGCTGGATTTGTTGATGTGGAAGTCACAGAGTTTGTCGCGGGCACGCTTGCTCGCTGCGTCGGCCGGAAGCCCTAGGCAAGGCGAGTAGGAAATGCGGTCATTTTTGGCTAGGTTTTTTGACCCCATGCCAATCAAGACCGTGGAACGGCAACTTCGCCGAAATAGCGAACAAATCGCTCATACGCAAGCTGAACTCGGCGTGCTCGAAGAGCAACTCGCCCACTTCAAGGATGAGGCCGAAACAGCGAGAATCCATGCTCTTGTCTCCGAAACACCCATATCGGAGAGAACTCACCAGCGCGCCGCCCAGCACGCTTTGGCGATCGGCAAACAACGTGATCAACTTGTAGCTCGACTGGATCAGTTGGAAGGCCGACAAGACTCGCTACTTGATCGAATAGGCAGAGAATTAAATTGAAGATGCCCTCAGCGAAGTAGGGCGACTCAATTGGCTAGTGTAACTAACTGCACGTCTAGGGGCAGCAGCCTCCAAACAAGAGGAACCAGTTGCAAAAACGCGTCGTAATCGCAGAAGACGAAGCCATTATTCGGTTGGATCTTCGCGAAATGCTCGAAGAAGAAGGTTATGCCGTTGTTGCGGAAACCGGACGCGGTGATGAAGCTGTTGCTTTGGTACAAGAACACTCCCCGGATCTGTGCATCTTCGACATCAAGATGCCGGGAATGGACGGCTTATCGGCCGCTAGAGAGGTGTCAGTGGAACGTAAAGCTGCGGTAGTGATCCTGACAGCTTTCAGCCAACGACATCTCATTGAGGAAGCCAGGGATGCAGGGGTGCTCTCTTATCTGGTCAAGCCATTTCAAAGAGAAGAACTTGTTTCCGCCATCGAAGTTGCACTTGGGCGATTTGAAGAAATGCGGCAACTGGATGCAACAGTGCGCGAGTTAGAAGAGCAACTAGAAGTTCGAAAAGCCGTGGATAGAGCCAAAGGAATCCTTATGGATGAGCAAGCTCTCTCTGAAAGCGACGCTTTCGGGTTCATTCAAAAGACCGCAATGGCGGAACGATCAACGATGCTCGCTGTCGCCACTCGGGTCATCGGAGGCGATCTACGCCCTTAGATCGACGAAACTGCTCCCTAAGGGTATAGATCATCCGCCGAACGGCGGCGGGGCTCTAGGGTTTCCATCGTGGCCAAACTTCTCTTACTTGACGGCAATTCGCTGACTTACAGAGCTTTCTTTGCCCTGCCAACTGATATGACGACCCTGTCGGGACAGGTGACGAACGCTGTCTTTGGTTTCACATCGATGTTATTGAACCTGATCAAGGACCAAGAGCCTGACGGAATCATCGTCGCGTTTGATCGCCCCGAACCGACTTTTCGTCACGAAATGTTGCCTGAATACAAGGCCCAACGCGAGCCAACACCAGATCTTCTGATCCAGCAATTTGAGATAGTTCGAGCGGTGTTAGACACCTTGAAAGTGCCATCGGTCGACCTCGTAGGTTTCGAAGCCGATGACGTCTTGGCAACAATGGCCACTCAAGTCGCTGAAAATGGTGACGAGGCAATCATTGTCACCGGAGATCGCGACATCTACCAAATGGTTAAGGACCCCCTCATCAAGGTCCTCTACAACAAGAGAGGGGTGAGTGATTACGCGCTTTACGACGAAGAGGGCATTGTGGAAAGAACTGGGGTCACTCCACAGTTGTACCCCCAGTACGCGGCTCTCCGAGGTGACCCTTCCGACAATCTCCCCGGCATTCCGGGAGTAGGAGAGAAAACCGCAGCAAAACTGATCAATGCCTACGGAGGTCTAGACGGAATTTTTGAACATGCCGACGATCAGACTCCCAAGCTCAGGCAGAACTTGATTGAATTTGAAGAACGGGCAAGACGAAATGTAGATGCCATGGTCCTTCGTACCGATGCCCCCGTAGATCTCGACGTGGCAGCTGTTAGGTGGGGCACCGTTAACGCGGTCGAGGTTCAGCAGCTCTTTGATCAGTTGGAATTCAATTCTCTGTATGAGCGCCTCAGAGAACTGTTAGTTGACGAACTTCCATCGATGGGTTCACAAGAGAGTGTGTTGGAAGCAGAAGTAACGACTCTGGATTCGGTGTCTGAGTGCGTTGAACTACTAACGCCACTAGTGGCAAATAAGCAGCCGCTTTCTCTGGGTTGGCTAGCCGACGTCGACGGTTCTCTACTGGCGCTCTCGGTAGCACACAGTCCAGACACGGCTGAAGTTCTAATACTCGAACGACACCACCTTGAGGACCCTGATGTGCAATCGACTCTAGAAAGCGTCCTGGGGTCGGAGGGTATTGGCTTCGATACGCACAACGCAAAGGAACTAACGCGGGGTTTTCGCAAACTAGGTCTACTGTCAGAGGGGCTTCGAACAGATACAGCCATAGCGGCCTACTTGCTAGACCCAACAGACGGCCGTTACGTTCTTGATGATCTACTCATGAAGTACTGCCGGAGTGAGATTGTCAGAAACGACGCTACTGAGCCCGGCCAGTTG
>JASMKJ010000605.1 GCA_030749275.1 Acidimicrobiales bacterium | reverse complement strand
CATCGCTCCACCTTTTGAAATCAGCTAAACGATTGTCAGGAACATTCAAAGCTTTTGCTATCACCGCAACAGGCAAGGGCACGGCGAACCCATTCACGAAGTCAGTTGGATTCCCGTCAGCGGTCACCGCAATCAGTTGATCAATAAGTTGGCTTGCGAGATCTCGAATGGTTGGCTCCAATTCTGCAATCGCTTTTGGAGTGAACGCCTGACTCACCAACCTCCGATAACGGGTGTGTTCTGGAGGATCAACGGTCAGCATCGTTCCGATGCGCTCATAGCCGCCTTCCTCGGCGTAGAGTTCCTGCGCTCGCCTCGCATATTCGGAGTTACCTTCCATACTCCCAGCATCAAAGCGAGACGAAAATGTTGACGGGTCCATAGCACATGCAACGACGTCGTCGTATCGAGTCACTAAGTAGAGGGGCGTTCCTAATGCATCGGTTTCAAATACACCTGACGCTGTTTGCATCTTTGCGTAATAAGCGTGGGGACACTGTTGAACTTCGGGATCAAACAGATTGAAGTCCTCCAACCCTTTGGACTCAAGGTCTGCGGGAACACCCGCAATCGACGCTTCGATCTTTGAGTTACCTGTCATGGACATGGGCCTCGCACTGTAGGACATCTATCTTGGCATTTGGTTAGTTGCATTCTCGCGCGAGACAACACATCTATAAACCCCAGTTCAATACCATCTGTGTTCAAACTCAACATCCGAAGATTTTCGCTTGATACCTGTCAGTGGCCTCGTTGGCGCAACGGTGAAACGGAGCAGACGAGGCAGATCTCGAAGGCTAGTGTCGCGTTGAGCGACACAAGGAATGTTTGTCAGTGACGGAAATCATCGGAGCTCACCTAGTTGGGAGCGCACCGGTCGACAGCCCAACCCAACTCTTCGAGTTGGCTGAACGGCACCTCGACCACCGTTTGCTGCGACTGCCTGACGGCGAAGTCGGCGAACGAGACACTTGGATTCGTTGGCAATATGCCAAATTGGCACAATGTCCCCAACTGTCTCCTGAAGCCCCCGACGCAAGCTACCTAGGACGCGAACTGCAACAGTTCGTGATTACCGACGATTCCGTACCACTGGAGCTTGTCGAACTGGGATATGCGGAAGCCGCTCTGAACTCATGGGAGTCGTTCCGGGAAGCCAAAGAACAAGGGCTAGTCGCTCCCCACCAACGTTTCATGGTGGGACTCCCCTCGCCTTTGAGTGTGGTGACAATGTACGTAGCACCCCAAGCGCGCTCACGCGTCCTTGAAGCTTGGGTCACTGCGATGGAGACGGAGCTACAGCGCATAGTTGAAAATATCCCTAATGACTCATTGGCGATCCAATGGGAGATCGTCATTGAATTTGGAATTCTCGAAGGCATCTGGACCTTCCTCGACTCGAACCAAAGTGGTTCAGCGACTCGGCGCGGTATCGCTGAACATATCCTTTGCCTTGGACACCTGATACCCGATGCCGTTGAACTTGGATTCCATCTTTGCTACGGCGACGCAGGTCATCAACACTTCATTGAACCTGAAGACACCCAACACCTTGCGTGGGCAGTCGCGTCGATAGTTGACGGCATGAGACGGCCAGTGCAGTGGATACATCTCCCGGTGCCTCGCACCCGCAACGACGCCTCGTATTTCGAAGCCCTCGGCGAAATAGCTCTACCTGAAACGACGGAGCTGTATCTGGGACTCATTCATGAAACAGGCGGCGAGGAAGGAAGCCGCGGTCGGATTGAAGCAGCTTCACAGGTGTTACAGCGATTCGGAGTCGCTACCGAATGTGGTCTAGGTCGCCGTTCACTGGAATCCTTGGGGCCGTTGCTCGACCAACATGCAGCTCTAACTTCTCGTAGCTGACAAGCCTTCACGGAGACACCGGCGGCCCATTAGTCCTACAGAGACCAACATATGGATACGTATGGGGCAGCGGCAGCATCCTTCAATTCTTGACTCCACGATTCGTACTCCCGGAACGTGAACGCCTTCATCAAGCCTTTCAAACTGCATGCACAGATGTCCTGAGCCGAACTGGCTGAGGGATCCGCCTCTGCTGCACCTTTCATGATCGCCGCACAAATTTCTACCCACATTTCTTGGTAGTCATCAGGCCACGCGATGGCTTGTCGCCCGGCACTGGCCGCTTGGGTGGAACTTGTCAACTTAGCTTGCAGTTCGTCCACCTTTGCCTGTAGGGCGATCTCCGATTCGGTGGAGTTCGCTACCTCAGCCTTCAGTTCGTCTACTTCTGCTCGTAGATCGGCGACATCGTTTTCGCTCACGGAATTTGAGGACGAACATGAAACGGCTAATAGAAGACACAAGCAGACGGCAACGAAACGCACTGGTCCATGATGCCAGTGAGCAGGTAATCAAGCGCGACACGGCATATAGTTTCCACAGGCAGGTGGTCAAGCTTTGGTTACCGTTCTTCGATATCGACGGCGACCTCTCCGGGATCCAACGAATAACGGAAATCGCAGTGACTTGCGCCGCTCATGATTGTTTGGTTTCGCTCAAACTTGATGTCCGGGTTGAAGCCTTCAACCATGGTGCCGTCGCGGTTACATGACAACAAAGCTCCCAACTCGGGTATGTCCAAGCCGCGATACATCTCCGCGTACTGGCACTGCACCACATTGAAA
>JASMKJ010000604.1 GCA_030749275.1 Acidimicrobiales bacterium | reverse complement strand
TTGTCGCGTCAGGATCGAAGATCATCGCCGACGTGTACTCAAGGGGCATCACACCGCTGTCAATAAGGGCTTCCTTCAGGAGGCGTTTCACCTCCTCGAGCTGTCTTCCATCATCGCAATAGACGAGCCAGCGGTCCCCATCTCGGAACTCTTCCTGAATGACTTTGACCGCAAGGCTGGGCTTAGCCGAGGCCGTCTTGAGAATCCGGGCGCGCCGTATTCGCGCAATCAGGAGCTTCTCTTCGTCACCGGCTGAGCCAGAAGACGCAGCCTGGCCAGCGAGACGCTTGATCAGTTGAGACTCTTTTTCATACTTGTCGTATTCGCTCGGGGTTAAGAAGAGCACGTCCGGTTCGTAGACATAGGGGACAAGCCGGGGGTTCTCACCCTGTTGGGCGTCTCGGATCGTGTACTCAGGTTCAAGCTTGTCGCCGAAGTAATCGAAGATCACAGCGGTGCCCTCTTCGTCACCGAACCGCTCTGGGGTGGCACTTAGGCCGAGACGGCCTCCTGTTTCGAGAGTGAGAGCCATCCGAAGCTGTTTCGCTCCGACGGTGTGTACCTCGTCGGCAACGAGCAACGTGTGGTCACCCACTTGGGCCAGTCGGAGAAAATCGGCTGACGCTGCTGACTTCATCACTGCTAGAACGACGCGAGGTCTTGTGGCGGCGGGAGTCTCTCGGGTGTAGTCGCTGAGCCGTTCTCGCCAGTTGGCATGTGCGTCATCTCCGCCAACCTGAAGAATGTTGAGGTAGGAGTCAAGTTGGGCAAGCTCTTTCCTCCATTGCTTAGCGAGCAGATTGCTTGGAACGAGAACAATCACGGAACCCTTCGGATGTCTGATGATCCACTCGTTGATGATCTCCAAAGCGGCAACGGTCTTTCCCCCACCCGTTACAAAGCAGATAATCCCGCGCATCTCCTTTAGCCAGTTGTCTCGAACCTGGGCCTGGTGGCGCATCGGCGTTTTTCGGGTCCCCTTGGACGCAGTAGAGGAACGCTGTGACTGGCCGAGTTGAGCCAAGCGGACTTGCTCGATGGCTTCCTGGGGATCCGGCACGGCGTATTGCCGTAGGTCCTCAAACACCACCTCAGGGAGTGCCTGGGTCTTCAGTCCTGCCTTCTTTGACTCCCACAGGTCTTCGAAGTAGTCGGTGTCCCACTGGACCTGACGGTGTTGATAGTCATCACGCCAAGAGCAGAACGGTGTTACCCGTTCTTCGTTTTCAGACCAAGCCATGAAGGTCTCGTTGGCCGACCCGTCGAACGACAACGAATCGGTTCCGTCACTGATGATTCCGATCTTGGTGTGAAAGATTCCGGTCTGTTTCGGCTTGTAGGTCAACCGGATCTCAAGGATGCCGAACTCGAGGAGTGTGGCCAGCATTTGAAGAGAGGCGTGTTCGGCAACATCTTGTAGGGCTTTCTCTATGTCATGTCCGATACTCGCAACGATCAGTTCCTCAGCCTGACCAAAGGCCCGCTGCATGACCTTGGCGTCGTTCTCGTCGAGATGTGGTGAGCAGATAAGGCGCATCCGACCACCCCGGAGAGCAAAGTCGCTCATAGCGACCTGAGTTAGATGGAAGACACTGCTGCGAAAGTAGCCAACTGCGCGGTCGTAGGTGGTGGCTCGATCAAG
>JASMKJ010000603.1 GCA_030749275.1 Acidimicrobiales bacterium | reverse complement strand
CACGTAGTCAACATGTTCGAAGTCAGGTGGACTCTGGGCTTCTTGCGTTGGATCCAACTCGTCGAAAGTGAAGGCAGCAGCGTAGAGTTGGTGAATCCCGACATGGTCGCCGTAGGTTGTGTCTGCGCCGAATCCGACATGGTCGATACCGACGAGATCGACGATGTACTCGAAGTGTTCCATCACCGACTCAATGTCGTGGGTTGGGTGACTGGCGGTGAGCGTGGTGTGAGGCGCCGCCTCAACGCCTATCACTCCTCCTTTATCGGCACACGCCTGTAGGACGTTGTCAGGAGCCATTCGATTGGTGTTCCACAGCGCTCGCGCTCCTATGTGACTTAAGACGATGGGTTTTTGGCTAGCCGCTATTGAGTCAAGGGTTGTCTGGTCGCCACAATGCGAACAATCGATGAGCATCCCGAGCTGATTCATACGCCGTATGGCCCTCCGTCCAAAGTTTGTTAACCCAGAATCGTTCTTTTCGCGGAGTCCGCAGCCGAGGTAGTTGGCTTCGTTATAGGTCACTCCGATCGAACGCACTCCAAAGCCGTAGAGGATGTCGAGTCGGTCAAGTTCATTTTCGATCGGGGCCGCCCCCTCGAGCGTTGCAACCCAGGCGACAGTTCCCCGGTCGCGAGCCTCAAGGATGTCAGCGACCGAGGTCGCCGGCACAACAAAATCTTGATGAGCAATGTCGCACAGTCTCATACCTATGTCATGTAACACTTCGGTCCATTTCCAGCCACTCGATGATTCGATCGTGCAGATTCCGTCAAGAAGATTGTCGAATACACAATCCCAACTTGAGTGCGCAAGGCCTTCATACGCAGTGGAAATATGCCCATTCTTTACGTAGTCCGGCGTCTGACTGATTTCGTCGGGGAACCGGTTGGGGTGATCGTGCATCGAAACCAACACAAACTCACTGGTGAGTCGGTCCACCCGCTCTTGTTCAGCATCTGTGAGCGGCACCTCCGTTGGAGGAACACGGTCAAGTTCACTTGCTAGGTCGTAGTGCTTGTAATCAGAACCCTCGTTGAGGTACTGAAAGGACCGATACTCATCGGTGCGTCGTGACGTTGTCATATGCCACGATAACGCGACGCATATCCACCGAGGATGGTAAATGCGTCAACGACACCGATCTCATCTTGCGCGTGCTCGCAACGCTTCGAAAACCCCTGCGTTTACTCTCCGCCACACGTGTGCTGTTCGGGGTCTTATGTTGCTGTCGATCCGGCCGTAGATTTCCTCTTCAAAGTGCGGTTGTTCCAGTAGAGGTTCCGAGGTGTGCTGGACTAGTAACTGGTTCTGGAAAAAACGAAGGAACGAGGGCACAGTTCGCGCCTAATTTCTTGAAGGCGATAGGAAAGGTGTGGCGTCATGTTGATTGAGGATCTGCGGGTTCTGGACCTTACCGATCATCGAGGCGAAGTGGGGCCTTGGCTCCTAGCGCGACTAGGCGCCGAGGTGATAAAAGTCGAGCCGCCAGGGGGTTCAATGGCGCGACGGGAACCGCCCCTTGCGACCGGGGCTCAGGACGGTCTCGAAAGCCTCCAGTTCGCCGCATACAACGACAACAAAAAATCAGTGGAACTTGACCTCGGGTCCGACGCTGGTCGCGAAGGATTACTGAGTTTGGTAGCAGGGTCCGAGATCGTCTTTGACAGCGGTCCGCCTGGTTATCTGGCGTCGGCTGGGATATCCGAAGCGGATCTCACCTTGGCTAACCCTGAACTCGTCTACGTCCTCGTAACCCCTTTCGGAGTTGAGGGGCCGCGTTCCAATGATCCGGCATCGGAACTTTCCATCGCAGCGCTTGGCGGTCCGATGAGTCTCCAAGGAGTACGTGAGAGAAGTCCTCTCAAAGTGTCGGTTCCCCAGGTTTGGCGTCACGCCGGGGCGGAGGCAGCAGTCGCCAGTCTTGTCGGTTATTCGCGTATGCAAACAACTGGTGAACCGCAGTGGATTGACGTGTCAGCTCAAGCTGCCATGACGTGGACCATGTTGAACTCGATGGAAGCGTACGAAGTTCAAGGTCACGACTTCGAAAGGGCCGGTTCAAAAGTATCGTTAGCTCTCACGATTGACCTCCGACGTTCAGCACGGGATGGATATGTCATCAACGCTCCTATAGGCGCGACTTATGCTCCGTTGGTTCCGTGGCTGATCGCTGAAGGTATCGTCGACGAGTCGTGGGGAGAAGAAGACTGGTCAACCTTTGATCACCGGGCCCTGTCGGGTGAGGACACCGCTATGGGTTACGAGGACATGCTCGTCGCTCTCGATGAACTCTGTTCGCGTTACACCCGAGAAGAACTATTAATGCGCGGTATCGAAATTGGGGCCACATTCGCTCCCGTGAACTCGATCCAGGATCTACTCAATGTCCACCACCTCGACGTTCGTGACTTCTGGAGACCTTTCGATTTCCCTGCAGCGAACGAATCTGTTCGTCGCGCCGGTGGTCCCCTTACCGTCAACGGGGAGCGATGTGATCAACCTTCGGAGGTACCGGGTTCGGGCTCAAGTGGCGCCGAACTGCTCTCAGAATCTCCGCGGGTGCGTCGAACTTCTACTACCTCTCAACAAGATGACGACCTACCGTTCTCGGGTTTAAAGATCGCCGACTTCAGTTGGATCGGTGTGGGCCCCATCACTGCCAAATGCTTTGCTGACCATGGAGCCACGGTGGTACGAGTTGAGACCGAGAGGCGTCTCGACACCCTCCGGGCCCAAGCCCCATTCAAAGATGGTGAGTTCGGAATTAATCGCTCTAACTTTTACGGCAGCTTCAACACATCAAAGTTGTCACTGTCGCTGGACCTGTCTTCCGACGCCGGTCTCGGGGTCGCTAGGCAACTCGCTGGTTGGGCCGACGTAGTAATCGACAGTTTTCGGCCGGGCACCATGGACCGACTAGGTCTCGGATTTGAACAAATACGACGCGATAACCCATCTGTTGTCACAGTCACCACTTCGTTGCTTGGCGGAGGCGGACCCATGTCATCGCTCGCTGGTTACGGTTTTCATGCCGCGGCCATCGCAGGTTTCACGGAACTGGTCGGATGGCCTGATCTCGGTCCGGATGGTCCCTGGATGGCCTACACCGACGCCATCGCACCCCGCTTCATCACAACAGCGATCATTGCTGCCCTCGACCG
>JASMKJ010000602.1 GCA_030749275.1 Acidimicrobiales bacterium | reverse complement strand
TAGGTGGCCTGCTATCACGATGCGGTGCTCCCGATCGAGTTCTGATCTCGCGACCACACTGTCTCCGACTCGATGTACCGCCAGCTGCGAAGCATCGCGAAGCCGTTTTTCGAAGAGGTCTGCCAATGCGGTCTCGTGATGGCTTTCGGATGGAATGTCTACTAGCTCTGCGGCTAAGTCGAGGAGATCAATCACTGTCGCAAGGTTACGGCTTACCGGCGATGTATTTATACAGCGGCGAGCCGTTGTTCTACGAGAGCTATCCGATCATCCGTTTGGACAGCGGCGATTCGCACATGGCCTGCGCCATCAGGTCCATAGAATTCTCCTGGTGACGCCAACAGGCCCACCTCGCTCAATAGGTGCCGCACGAAGAGCCAGGCATCACCGTCAGGTGCTGGTACCCATAGGTAGAACCCGCCCTGAGGCAGAGGAGCTTCCACTCCCATATCAGCCAGCACAGTTGACAGACGTCCGAGACGACTGTGGTAGATCTCTCGTTGTTGTTCTACGTGAGCTTGGTCGGATAGGGCAGCTACAGCTGCGGCTTGGGCTGGTCCCGGCACCATGAATCCTGCGTGTTTACGGATTTCGCGCAGGTAGTCGACGAGTTCGGGGTCTCCGGCGTAGAAACCTACTCTGACCCCGGCGAGGTTCGAACGTTTGGAAAGTGAATGCACTGCTATGACGCCCTCGGTACCCGACGAAAGTATTGTTCGGGGCGAACCGTCCCAGGTGAACTCGCTGTAACACTCGTCACTGAAAACTGGGATGCGATGCGTTCGACCCCAATTTGCTGCGGCATCAAGATCATCTAAGCCACCACCTGGATTTCCGGGTGTGTTGACCCACAGTAGGAGAGCGCGCTCTTTGTCTTCGTCCGTAACGGCGTCGAGTCGAATCGACCAGTCATTGTTGACTGGGACAGGCACCGCTCTGCATCCGGCAAGTGTGGCGCCCATTGCATAGCTCGGATAGCTGACCGCCGGATACAACACCGTGTCGCGGTTGGGGTTCCGCAGTTTCATCCAATGTGGCAACCCCACAACGAACTCTTTTGTGCCGACCGCCGCAGCAACTTCGGTAGCCGGGTCTACTTCACAGCCGAGCCGTTCTTGGACCCATAGGGCGATTTGGTTTCTGAGCGCTGGGGTTCCTATCGACGGCGGATAGCTCCGTTCGCTATCTGAGAGCGCTAGGGCGTTGAGTACCGACGACGGCGGCGGATCGATAGGGGTTCCTATGGAACAGTCGACTATTCCTCCTTCATGATGATCAGCCAACGGTTTGAGTTCATCAAGCCGGTCATAGGGGTATGGGGGTGGGGAGAAGCCCTTGGTGCTACTCATCTTGTTCTCTCTGGAATGTTGTCGTCGATGAACTCCGACAGAAGCTCTTGTGATACTTCGTCGAGCCGTGCCCGAATTCGCGTTCCATCTTCTTCATGTTGTTCTAACAGAACTTCACCCTCTCGGTGCACTGCGGCTACTACGTCGCCGCGAGTCCAGGGGATTCGTAAATCAACCACGCTGGTAAGGCTCCGGAGTCGGTCACCTATGGACGAAAGCAGATGATCGAGATGCTCGCCGGTACGGGCTGAAAACGCTAGCGAACCCTCGTGGCGGTGCAGCAGGTGGTCAAATCCGACTTCATCGGCTTGATCGCATTTGTTGAATGCAAGTAGCTCGGGTACGTCTCCGGCACCAATTTCTCGCAGAACCGAGCGAACCGCATTTATTTGACTTTCAGGATCGGGAGCGGCTCCGTCAACTACGTGAAGCAGAAGATCTGCCTCTGCGACTTCTTCAAGTGTGGATTTGAATGCCTCTACCAGGCCGGTAGGCAGTTTCTGAATGAATCCGACAGTGTCAGTTATCAGCACTGTCTCACCACCGGGGAGTTGTAAACGGCGGGTCGTAGCATCCAGAGTCGCAAACAAGCGGTCCTCTACAACGACTTGTGCTCCAGTGAGCCGGTTTAACAGCGTGCTTTTTCCAGCGTTGGTGTAGCCGACAATCGCGACGGTGTGGAATCGGGATCGTCGACGTGACTTTCGCTGATTTTTCCTTGTTCGCCGCAGACTCGTTAGATCTTTTTCTAGCTTCGCCAACCGTCTTTGAATTCGGCGTCGATCAACTTCTAACTGAGTCTCTCCTGGGCCCCGAGTGCCAATGCCTCCACCTTGTTGACTTAGCTGATCGCCTCGGCCCCGCAGTCGCGGAAGACGATATTTGAGCTGTGCCAATTCAACTTGCGCCTTACCTTCAAGCGTTGTGGCGTTCTGGGCGAAGATG
>JASMKJ010000601.1 GCA_030749275.1 Acidimicrobiales bacterium | reverse complement strand
TGGAAGGTGACTGTTCCCCCAACCCATGAAGAACAAGTAATGGCTGACCCTCGCCGCCACGAAGTTCGTGCAGAGCGAGTTTGCTGCGGACATGGTCGAGGAAGACGGTTTTCATAAGACGCGTCTCAAGAAGTCAGCGGTGAGATGTGCGGTGTCGTCAGGTCGTTCTATGTGAATGAAGTGACCGGTTTCGGCTAATGCGTGGAACTCGGCGCCGTCGGGGAGAATGGGGAACGCTTCTTCGGGAGTGGTGTCCCAACCCATTTCTTCTTTCACTGTTCCGATTACTCCCAAGTAGGGAACACGTAAACCGCGAAGTCGAGGGATAGCCCACTCAGGTCGCCACGCCCCCGATGGTCCGAAACGCAACGTGGGATCAATTTTCCACCGCCACCCGTCACTGTCTTGTTTAGCGCCGACGGTGACGAGGTATCGCAGCCAGTCCTTGGATAAACGCGGATTCATCAGTTGACGTCGTTCAGCCAACCCTTCGATGGTGTCGGCCCGTCTGCTGGTGTGGCCGGCGCGACGTCGATGATCAAGCCAGTCAGCCAACTCTGTTTCCAAGGCCCCTATATCTGAACGATCGATCTGGTTGCTGAAACCTCGTTCGTTGGGTATCCCGTCGAGATTTATCACAGCACTAATACGGTGCGGGAGAACTTCCGCGAGTTGATTCATCATGCCGCCGCCCTTGCTGTGGCCGAGAACAGGAACCGGATCCTTCGTCTCAAGTGATTCGATGACGTGTGCCCCGTCGCGAATATCGGCTTCCCATGTGTAGAGCGCGGCGACGTCACTGTCACCGTGGCCTCGTTGATCCCATGCGACAACTCGAAAACCTTGGTTCGCCAACAATGGCGCGAACAGGTCCCAGGTGCCTGCGAAATCAAAACCTCCGTGAGCCAGCACTATCGGCTGGTCGTTTTCTTGCCCCCACTCAACTACAGAAACTTCGATACCACCGACATCGACTCGACGGGAACGCTGTGGACGTTTCGCTTCGGGTAGGGAGGAACGGATGGCGGTTACTTCGGTGCTCGTCATCGCAAAATGAACTGGTTACTGGATTCGATGTGACAGCGACAGGGAAGTGGATTTAACGTGACCAAAGGGGATCATTTTCGTGCGCAGGGACTCAGTCAGATTGGCACATTCGCGCGACCTGCGCTTGATCGCGTAGCTTGCTGTTATGGCAAATGACATTGACATTGGGCTCTTCTCGATCAACACCGACCACCTTGCTGATGGTGAAGCACTATCGAAGGTCGCTGTCGCGGCCGAAGAAGCGGGATTTGAATCCTTGTGGACCGCGGAACACGTCGTCTTACCTGACCCACAAGCCCCTCCCTCGCCTCTTCCTCCAGACGCGGAGCTACTCGACCCAGCGGTTGCTCTGGCCTATGTCGCAGCGATCACAACCCAAATAAAGTTAGGGACGGGAATCATCATTCTCCCTCAACGCAACCCACTTGTTCTAGCCAAGGAACTGGCCAGTGTCGACGTGTTGTCCAACGGTCGAATGATCTTCGGGGTGGGTGTCGGCTATCTTGAACCAGAATTTGCTGCCATTGGCGTGCCGATGGAGGATCGCGGACGCCGCACCACCGAATACATCGAAGCGATGCGGTCCATCTGGAATGACGAGGACCCCGTATACGCGGGTGACCATGTGTCGTTTGCGGGGGTAAAAGCTTTTCCCCGACCCATCCAACGGCCCGGTCCGCCGGTAGTCATGGGAGGCCACTCCAAGCCTGCCTGGCGCAGAACGGTGACCCATAGCGAAGGATGGTACGGGTTCATGTTGGATCCCCAAGCAACCTCTGAAAACTTGGAGGGTTTGACGAAAGCAACAGAAAAATATGAACGCCCAGACAACCTCGGCCCGATCGAAATTACAGTTACCCCCCGTATGCGTCCAGGGCCCGAAATGATCGACCGATACGGCGAACTTGAAGTTGATCGGCTCGTGCTGCTTTCGGGAGCCCGAACAGTTGATGAATCCTTGACCTTCATCGACCACATTCACGAAACTCTTTTGAGCTAATGGAAGCTCAACCCCTTCACGGCCTCCGAGTAATTGAACTCTGCGAGGGTATTGCCGGTCCATGGGCCGGCCGACTGTTAGCCGGGTACGGAGCAGATGTCATCAAAGTTGAACCATCAACCGGTGACCGCTCTCGGGCCTTGGGGCCGTTCCCCTCCGCGGGTCCAGATCCCGAAACCGGTGCGCTGCATTTGCATCTGAACACCGGCAAACGCTCCGTCGTTGGCCAAATAGGAGACGAGGTGGTTGATCGGTTGGTGACCGGCGCAGACATCGTGTTGCAGTCCGCGGCCGACATAGACCCTGACGGCATTGAAGACACCCACCCGGGACTGGTGTTGGTAAGCGTCACTTCTTTTGGATTAACCGGACGCTACAACTGGTGTCGCGGCGAAGAAATAGTTCATTACGCCATGGGTGGCCCTATGTCGGCGAGTGGGGACCCTGAACGTGAACCGCTCAAAATGGGTGGTGACATAGGGCAATACCAGTGCGGGACGCTCGCGGCCACAGCAACGCTCGCAGCTGTGGCCTCCCAACGTCGAAATGGACGTTCAATCCACGTTGACATCAGCAACGTTGACACCCAAGTCACCTCGATCGATAGACGTATGACGTACCTGTTGTACAACGCCTACCGGGGAGAGAACGTACCTCGTAGTGGCGGATACACGAGATCCATTTTTCCGGGCGGTTGCCGCCCAGCCCTTGACGGCCATGTCCAGGTTTCAACTCTGATGAATTGGTTGCCACGGATGATCGCGGTCATGGACGACGCAGAGATGTCATCGCTGTACGAGGATCCTGCATGGTTCCTCAATGAGGGTTTACCTGAAATTGCTGACGGTCGACTTTTGGCATGGACCTTGGGACGCGAAAAGCAACAAGCGATGGAAGAAGCCCAAGCCGGAGGATGGCCAATTACCGCGGTCAACCGGCCGATAGACCTACTGTCAGACCCCCATTTCGCGCAGCGTGGGTTCTTCTCTGAAATTGCACAAACCAACGCAGGTCCAACCCTTCAACCAGGTGCGCCCATTCGCATTGACGACGGCTGGGTAGCGGATCGACCAGCGCCGACGATCGGCCAACACCAGAAAGAATTGGAAACCGAGGAACCTCGGACAAGAGAAATGAGCGAAAAAGTTGATGACGAACTTCCGTTGAGCGGTGTTCGAGTTCTCGACATGACCGTCGTGTGGGCTGGTCCCTACTCAACCCAGATCCTCGGTGATCTAGGAGCAGATGTTGTCCGAGTGGACAATCCATGGATCTTTCCGACAGCAACCCGGGGCATTTTCCCCCGACCAACCAAAGAAATGGTTGCCGATATCGGCGGGATCGGTGGCGCCTACCCAGATGGTGAGCCTGGTGAACGTCCATGGAATCGCTTTGGTTTGTTCAACGCTCACGCAAGAAACAAACGAAGTGTCACCCTCGACCTGCGGCAAGAATATGGAACAGAAACCTTCATGCGACTGGTCGATGCCAGCGATGTGCTGATCGAAAACAACTCGGTTGACTTGATGGACCGATTGGGGATCGGTTGGGAAGAAGTCCACGCTCGAAATCCGCAACTGATCATGATCCGGATGCCTTCAGTAGGGCTTGAGGGGCCCTACAGGTCGTTCCTTGGTTTCGGAGTCAACTTTGAGGCTCTGTGCGGACTGGGCGCCATTCGCGGCTACCAAGACGCAGACATATCGGAGAATGAAGGGGTCTATCACATGGATGCCGCCTCGGGAGCGGCTGGTGCGTTTGCGGCGTTGATGGCCTTACGCCGCCGAGAACGAACAGGGGTCGGAGAACTTGTCGAATTGTCACAATCCGAGAACATGCTGAACCACATCGGCGAATTGTTAATCGACGCGGGTCGCACCGGTGCAATTCATGAACCCCTCGGCAACAGGCATCGGGTACATGCACCGCAAGGGTGTTACCCGTGCCAAGGTGATGACCAATGGGTGGTTTTGTCGATCACCGACGACGAACAATGGTCGGCGTTGGTGGATCTGTTGGGGTCACCGGAATGGGCGACCGATCTTGAGTTGACTACAGCTGAAGGTCGTCAAATCCGACACGACGAAATCGACGAAGGTCTTACTGCGTGGACGTCGTCACACACAGCACAAGATATTTTTGAGGCTTGCCAAC
>JASMKJ010000600.1 GCA_030749275.1 Acidimicrobiales bacterium | reverse complement strand
ACAGAGCTGACTTTTTCTTTGGCAGTTGAGGCGCTACTCGAACTCGAGATTCCGGACCGAGCGACGTGGATTCGGATGCTGATGTGTGAACTGAACCGAATGTCGTCACATTTGCTGTTTCTGGCAACCAATGGAATGGACCTCGGCGCCGTCGGCATGATGATCTACGGATGGCGGGAACGAGAAGAAATTCTTCGTTTCTTCGAAAAGGTGACCGGCCTTCGAATGAACCACAATTACATCAGACCCGGCGGTGTAGCTGCGGACCTCCCCGACGGTTGGCGCGACGATATTCGAAGTATTCTCGATGTCCTCCCCGAGCGCCTCGAACAATTCGATGTACTGATGACCGGACAACCCATCTGGCGGGAACGAACCCAAGGGATCGGGGTGATCACAACAGAAGAAGCACTCGCCCTAGGCGCCACTGGTCCCATATTGCGATCCACCGGATACGCATGGGATCTTCGAAGAACTATGCCGTATCTCGCCTACGACCAGGTTGACTTCGACATCGTTGTTGGTACCTACGGAGACACATTTGATCGATATGCGATACGCCTCAACGAAATTCGAGAATCCATGCGAATTGTCGAACAATGTTTGGAGATGATGCCCGAAGGCGCGTATCGAGCTGAGGATCGAAAAGTTACGCCACCGCCTCGGGCACGCATTGATGAGTCCATGGAAGCCCTCCTCCACCACTTCAAAATCTTTACCGAGGGGTTCAAAGTACCGCCCGGCGAAATCTATACCGCTGTTGAGTCACCAAGAGGGGAACTGGGCTGTTACTTAGTCTCCGATGGTGGCCCTAAACCCCAAAGAATGCACATCCGCGCACCGTCGTTTGTAAATCTGCAAACCCTGCCACACATGATGCACGGAGGTCTCCTAGCCGATGCAATAGCTGTCATCTCCTCGATTGATCCCATTATGGGGGAGGTCGATAGATGAAATTTTTCACTGATGAGAATTCAGAACTAGCACAGGAAATTATTGAGAGGTACCCCAAATCTCGATCGGCCATGATCCCGCTTCTACATCTTGCGCAGGAACAAGAGGGGTGGATCACCGATGAGGCGATGGCAGAAATCGCCGAGTTGGTCGGCACAACCAGCGCAGAAGTGCTCGGCACCTGCTCCTTCTACGAGATGTTTAAACGCAAGCCGGTGGGCAAATACGTCATCAATATCTGCACGACAATGTCGTGTGCCCTCATGGGTGCAGGAGACCTGATGAAACACGCGGAGTCCCGACTCGGAGTGAAATCTGGTGGGTCCACATCCGATGGCATGTTCACCCTTGAAGGAGCGGAATGTCAGGCCGCATGTACCGAAGCACCCTGCCTGCAGGTCAATTACCGACACCAGTATCGAGTAACCGCAGACCAATTCGATCAACTAATCGAAGAACTTGCGTCATCTGATCACGACGTCCCCCGACACGGTGTTTTGTCTCGGATACGGCAACACATACCCGAAGACCGATTTGTACGGCCGACACCTCCCGACGAAGTTGTGTCCGCCCCGATCTGGATGGTCACAGACGGCGGTGAGAAATGAACGAAATGACAGGAACCCCGATTCCCCACGCTCCAGGCTTTATCGCCAACGAAACCCCTCGGATAGTGACCTCTCGTTTCGACTACGAAGACTCGCACACACTCACCAGATATGAAGCCACCGGTGGATACGAAGGACTGAAGAAAGCTCTGCAACGAACTCCAGAGGAAGTTCATAACGAGGTCCGAGATGCAACGCTGTTAGGTCGAGGGGGAGCAGGATTCCCAGCTGGAGTCAAATGGGGGTTTTGTCCCCCAGAAGTCTGGCCGCGGTACCTAGTGGTCAACGGTGACGAATCCGAACCGGGAACCTACAAAGACAGACTGCTAATGGAACTGGACCCTCATCAACTTATAGAAGGCTGCTTAATTGCCTGTTATGCAGTTGGCCTGAGCCAATGTTTTCTCTATATACGCGGCGAGATGGCTGTCGCCCAAGAACGCGTCGCGCAAGCTCTCAACGACGCATACGCCGCTGGCTACATCGGAAAGAACATTCAGGACAGTGATTTCTCGGTCGACATAGTTTTGCATTGGGGAGCCGGCGCTTATGTAGTGGGCGAGGAGACAGCATTGATTGAAAGTCTCGAAGGTAACCGTGGAATGCCGAGACTTAAGCCGCCCTACTTTCCCGCATCAATTGGTTTGTACGGACAACCGACCATCGTCAACAACGTCGAAACTTTGTCGAACCTTCCGTGGATTCTCGAACATGGTGCCGAGGCCTTCACTTCAATAGGAACCGAAAGCTCGCCGGGCACCCGCATGGTGGCAGTTAGCGGGCATGTCAAGCGACCAGGGGTCTACGAAATCGTCAACGGCACCACTACCTTTCGTGATTTGCTTTACGGGTCTGACATGTGTGGGGGGATTCGCGATGACAACCAGTTGAAGGCGTTTGTCCCAGGCGGCGGTTCGGCCCCGTGGTTCACGGCCGATCAACTTGATCTGCCGTTCGAAGCAAGTCAAGTTGGACCACAAGGATCCATGCTCGGATCCGGTGCGATCATGGTAATGGATGAGACGACAGACATCCCTGCTGCAGCTCTCACTCTCACCAAGTTCTATGCACATGAATCATGCGGCAAATGTGTGCCCTGCCGAGAGGGCGGGACATGGCTCGAACAAATACTCCGACGGGTGGTAGAAGGACGTGGGACTGCCCGCGATCTCGAATTATTAATCGAAGTAGGAGAAACAATCTGTCCCGGCGACTTCCCGCACGCTGCAGTCCCGTCGAAAGGAATTGAAGCCGTCCCATTTCCCTACCGCATGACAACTATCTGTTTTGTGGGGCCCTCCGCCTTTGCGCCAATTCATTCAGCACTCACACTGTTTCGGGAAGAATTCGAAGCCAAAGTTGCCGGCAACGACCACCCAACCATGATCGAGGTGGCTGTCGATGTCTGAACCGACACCTAGCGAAATCACAGTCACGATCAACGGAACCCAGGTTGAAGCACTAGCCGGTGAGATGCTCATTGCAGCGGCTGACCGCGCGGGGGTTCACATACCGAGATTTTGTTATCACGAACGAATGTCACCAGTTGGCATGTGTCGAATGTGCCTAGTCGACATTGATACGGGTCGCGGTCCGATGCTGCAACCATCGTGCATGGTCCCCGTTTCAGACGGAATGTCGGTCGACACTGAATCAGAAGACACGAAACGAGCCCAAGAAGGAATTCTTGAATTCCTTCTTGTAAACCATCCCTTGGACTGTCCCGTATGCGACAAAGGGGGAGAATGCCCCCTTCAGGATCAAACAATGGCCTACGGCCCAGGCGAATCACGGTTCGTGGAAGAAAAGCGCCACTACGAAAAACCCATTCCAATTTCTGACCTCGTTCATTTAGACAGAGAACGCTGCATACTGTGCGACCGATGTACCCGCTTTGCCGATGAAGTCGCTGGGGACCCACTGATCCACTTCACCGAACGAGGAAACGCAACCCAAGTTCTTACCTTCCCCGATGAACCGTTTAGCTCGTATTTTTCGGGCAACACCGTTCAGATATGTCCCGTAGGAGCACTGACAGCTGCCCCTTATCGATTCAAGGCGCGACCCTGGGATTTAGAGCAGGTGGAATCAACCTGCACAACATGCTCTATGGGTTGTCGCGTCGCCGTTCAATCATCCAGGAATGAACTCGTCCGGTATTTGGGAGTGGACGTGGAATCGGTGAACCACGGTTGGTTATGCGACAAAGGACGTTTCAACTTTGAGTCTGTCAACAGTGAACAGCGTTTAACGACGCCACTCATCCGCGATACGAACGATCAGCGGCAACTATTAGGGATCGACTGGGGCTCCGCCCTCGCTGTCGCGGCTGAAGCCATACAACAAGCGGGACCAGAACGTGTAGGGATCATCGGTGGGTCAAGACTGACCAATGAAGATGCATACGCATGGTCAAAGTTCGCGGGAGCGGTAGTAGGCACAGACAACGTTGACGCTCAATTAGGTGACGGCCTACCAGCTGAAGTAGTTCTGGCCCTGCCGCCGGCCACCATTGCAGACGCATGCTCTGCGGACACTGTCCTTGTTGTGGGCCCCGACATCAAAGAAGAGTTAGCGATATTGCATTTACGACTCCGCGGTGCCGCAAACAAGGGCCGAACCAACGTAGTGGAGATAGGTCCAAATCCAACCGGATGTGAACCGTATGCGCAACGATCGATCCGCTGCGCGCCCGGGGAAACAGCCAAAGCCTTGAGCGAATTGTTGGCTAGTGACGATCCATTGGCCCGACAACTCGGCGAAGGCACTGTTGTTGTCGTCTTTGGACGAGCTTCGATGGCTGAGTCTGCGGACCCAGCACTGTCCTTGGCCGCAGTGATTCGAACGGAACTCCCACACGCGACGTTCCTCCCAGCGCTAAGGAGAGGGAATGTGCGAGGTGCTCTCGATATGGGTCTTGCCCCAGGAATTCTGCCTGGTCGCACCGACATCCAACAGCCAAGCCAAGCCCTTCTACAGACCTGGGGTGGCGTTCCAGCGGCCAAAGGGCTTGACACAACCGGAATGCTTCACGCCGCCGCCTCGGGCGAACTCGACACTCTCATTTTGTTGGGTGCAGATCCCTTATCTGACTTTCCGGACCACAACCTCGCAGCCGAAGCGATCCAAAAAGCGAAAACAGTCATTGCCATTGATAACTTCGTCACCGATTCGGTTGCCCAGGCGGATGTTGCTCTACCAGCGACTGCTTATGGAGAACAAGGCGGCACCACAACGAACATTGAAGGCCGCGTCAGCAGGTTGACCCAAAAGATCACCCCCCCAGGATCAGCACGTGACGACTGGATGATCGCAACCGAACTCGCGTGGCGTCTAGGAAGCGACTTGGGCCTGAGCTCAAAACAAGACATATGGCGAGAGATCGAACGTGTTGCCCCAAGTCACGCTGGCGTCACTCTGGAAAGAGTCGAAAGTTCCGAAGCCCACGAAGGCATTCTCGTGCAAGAAACTTCGATAGAACTAAACTTGCCGTCACCTGAAACACCCCCGGTGGCAGACGGCTACGGACTTCGATTGGTAAGCGGTCGCAAACTTTGGGACGCTGCAACCGCAACGGTTCACAGCCCTTCACTACAAGCGCTTGCTCAAGCACCTGCCTTAAAAGTTCATCCCAACGATCTCCAACGGTTGGGAATCTTGAGCGGGGACGATGTCCGCGTGATCTCCACCCGGTCGACTGAAACCGTTACCGTTATCGCTGACGAGAACATTCGACGAGGCACGGCGATGCTCCCGTTCAACCAACCGGGTGGTGGCGCCAACCGCTTTATTGATGCCGATGCCGCGGTGAACGACATCCGGATAGAGACACTATGACAGGAGACCCGCTTTATTTGGACGGAGTTGACCTGACCGATGTGGGCATCATGCTCATTAAAGTCCTAGTTGCCTTCACCTTCCTCCTCGTCGCAACGATGTTCATGGTGTGGTTCGAGCGAAAGCTCATCTCGGACATGCAAAATCGCATAGGCCCGAACGTCGCGGGCCCATGGGGCCTACTACAAACGTTCGCTGACGGAGTGAAGTTCTTCTTCAAAGAAGACCTTCGTCCAGAAAATGCTGATCCACTCGTCTTCAGGCTTGCGCCATACATCTCGGCGGTTACTGCGTTCCTTTCGTTCGCAGTAGTGCCCATCGGAGGATCTTTCGGTGGTGGAGCCTCAGGCACGGTCACAATCTTTGGACGTGAAACGTTTCTTCAAGTAGCGGATCCACCCATTGGGATCCTCCTCCTGCTGGCAATGTCGTCAATAGCTGTCTACGGCGTCATGCTCGCGGGCTGGGCCTCAGGATCCAAATATCCCCTCATCGGTTCGGTTCGTGCATCTGCCCAAGCCATCTCCTATGAAGCTGCACTTGGCATGGCCACGGTCGTTGTCGTGGTACTCGCGGGTACTTTGTCGACACACGGAATCGTCGCGGCCCAATCGGGTGGTATCACCCGATGGTTTCTTATCTCTTCAGGGATCGTCCCCTTCGTTGTGTTTTTGATAGCAGCAACCGCGGAATTGAACCGGCCACCATTCGACTTAGTCGAGGCTGAACAAGAATTAGTAGGCGGCTTCCATACCGAATATTCATCAATCCGATTCGCACTGTTCTTTCTCGCAGAATTCATGAACGTGATCACTATGTCCGCCATCATGGTCACCCTTTTCTTTGGAGGACCCGCCGGACCAATTCTGTTCGGAATGACCTGGTTCTGGCCAACCATATGGTTCTTACTGAAGGTACTTGCATTCTTGTTCGTCTTCGTTTGGTTTAGAGCTACCCTCCCGCGCCTTCGTTACGACCAACTAATGCACCTCGGGTGGAAACTCCTCATACCCCTAATTTTGTTCTGGCTGATGTTCATCAGCCTCAAAGAGTTACGCGCCACATACGACTGGAATTGGATAACTACATACGGCGCCGCGATAGTGGCACTCGCCATTGGCGCTTCGTTGCTTCTGGCAGCTCTTCGAGCCGGAAACCGCGCCTACCAAGAAGAATTGGAAGACGCGTAATGGGATACCTCACGGGCTTCAAAGTCACATTCAAGAAACTCTTCGAAGAAAGAGTTACCACAGAATATCCCAAAGAGAAGCGTCCAAAGCCGCCGCGGTTCCACGGAAGACACGTGCTGAATCGATACGAAGACGGCATGGAAAAGTGCATTGGTTGCGAATTGTGCGCAGGCGTATGTCCCGCTAAATGCATTTACGTTCGAGGTGCCGACAACCCCGAAACTGAGCCTGTGTCACCAGGAGAACGCTACGGATATGTCTATGAAATCAATTACCTGCGTTGCATTCACTGCGACCTTTGCGTTGAAGCCTGCCCCACAGAGGCCATCACCGAATCCAAACTATTTGAATTCAGCTTCAGTAGCCGATCGGACGCCATCTATACAAAAAACGAACTAGTTGTCGGAGATGATGGCCTTCCACAACCCCAGCCATGGGAACTCTGGCACCAAGGAGATGACCTAGCCACATCCGGATGGATGCGAGCTACAGCGTCGGCGGGAAACCCCGACTATCAAAATCGAGTGGGCTGGAGCGGCGAACTCGGATACGGAATACGAACACCTGAAATGGGGCAACACGATCCGACTTTGCGGCCGAAGTCCGACAAGCCCGCGGAGGAAAACGTTCAACCGGGAGATAGCCACTAATGGTTGACACTCTCGTCTTTCTGGTCGCGGCTGCGGTCTGCCTAACCGGAGCGCTCGGCGTCATCTTCGCAAAAAACCCGGTCCACTCAGCCCTGATGTTGGTAATGACCCTCTTTGGCATCGCAGTCCAATTTGTTGCTCAAGAAGCACACTTTCTCGCCGCCGTCCAAGTGATCGTGTATGCAGGGGCGATAGTTGTCCTTTTCCTATTCGTCATCATGCTCTTAGGTGTAGATCGAGCTCAAAATCTAGAACTATCACTATTACCGGCCCAACGATGGGCTGCCTTAGCGTTCGGAGTTGGTTCGTTAGTCGTTCTAGGAGCGCTAATCGTCGCTGTCGGAGAGCCTGTAACCGGAGCCCCATCCATGGGCGGTTCAGCCTCAGGGGGAGAAAATGTGCGGCTCCTCGCTCGGTCGCTGTTCTCAGACCATGTGTATGCGTTTGAATTGACCTCTTTGCTCCTGGTGATTGCAGTCATCGGCGCTGTAGTGCTGGCGCGAAAACCCATGCAATCGGACACACCAGTCCTCGAAGAACGAGGCGAGAGCTGATGGAAATCACCACCAGCTGGTATCTCGTT
>JASMKJ010000599.1 GCA_030749275.1 Acidimicrobiales bacterium | reverse complement strand
CGCCGTTGATGAGGGCGAGTGGCGAACCGAGTTGACCTTGATCGAAGAACACTACGAATCCATAGGGGAACGCCTCCCCGACGAAATGCGGGCCCAACTCAACCGACTATCCGAGCACTTAGCGGGCTGAGTCGTCTGCGCCCCGGCAGGATTCTCTTAGATCAACACCAGGGCGCGGATACCGAGCCCCATTATGAAGAGGCCTCCCCAGCCATATAGGGAGTGAAGGTGTCGGCTGAGTTGGCTTCTGTAGCTGTAAAGGATGGCCACAGTCACCGCCGAGAGAACTCCATAGAACACGTGGAAGGATTCCGCTGCCCCCTCATCCGCATTGAGGTGAAGGGCAGCAAGCGTTAACTGAACAAAGACCCAAAGTTGGACGAACCCTGTGATCCACCACAAGCCGGGACTTCTCAGCGAATGAAAGCGCGTAGCTGCCAGCGACCATATTCCAGCAAGACCGTTTCCGAACACGAGCACCCAGCACGCCGTTAGGTGCAATCTGCCAAGCATCAGCTACTCAACTTGTCTGGTCCGCTAGGAGATGGAGGAACATAGTGAGGTTCTGAGCATCGCTATGACCATCAACGAGTCGCAATTCTGCAGGATTCTTGGCTGACTCGTCGCTCATGGCTACCACGTCCAAGGCTCTGAGGAGACCAACCGGTGCACCTTGATCAACGAGCGTGGCGACATCACGAGTGATGTGACGGCCACGGAGACCGCGCTCTTGAATCATTGAGCGAATTATGACCCTAAGAATTGCACAGGCTGAAGCCGGCGAAATCTCGATAACCGCTTGCGCTTCGGTGTAGAGAGGGACGAGGTTGGCAGGCAATCCAGAGGGCGCCGCGCCGGGTTCGACGTCGCGTTCCGCTGTCAGGCCACTGCTCCTACGTCGCGTAGCTTCACTATGTCATCGGCGTCATATCCAGCCGACCGAAGAACCTCATCCGTGTCTTGCCCGGGATGAGATGGTGGACCTTGTATTGCTTCTGTGGTCCGGCTGAAACGCGGAGACGGGTTGGGTTGTGTAACGCCCGCGACTTCCGTGAACACTCCGCGATGCTGATTGTGCGGATGTTGCGGTGCTTCCGCAAGCGTGAGTACCGGAGCAAAGCACACATCGGTAGCGTCCATGATCTCGCACCACTCGTCTCTCGATTTGGTCCTGAAGACCTCACTAATGCGTTCCTTCAGTTCAGGCCAAGAAGTTCTCGTCATCTGCGAGGCGAATGCTTCATCTTGTTCAAGTTCCGTCAAACGAAGAAGTTCGGAATAGAACTGCGGCTCGATTGATCCGATCGAGATGTACTTTCCATCAGAGCATTCATACACGTCGTAGAAGTGGCTTCCTGTGTCAAGCAAATTCGTGCCACGTTCATCGTTCCAAACCCCCATAGCTCTCATTGAATGGAACATAGCCATCAGAGTGGCAGCACCATCGACCATCGCCGCATCGACCACCTGACCTTGTCCTGACCGCTGTGCCTCCACTATCCCGCATGCGACACCGAAAGCCAGCAACATGCCTCCCCCGCCAAAATCACCGACGAGGTTGAGTGGCGGCAACGGCGCTTCTCCGTTGCGACCGATGGGCTCGAGAGCTCCCGCCAAGGCGATGTAGTTGATGTCATGTCCCGCCGCCATCGCGTAAGGACCTTCTTGGCCCCAGCCGGTCATGCGTCCGAAGACAAGGCGAGGGTTTCTGGCGAAACATTCCTCAGGCCCTAAGCCCAAACGTTCCATGACGCCAGGACGAAATCCTTCAATGAGGGCGTCAGCGGTTTCAACCAGTCGCAATACGACCTCCACCCCTTCGGGGTTCTTGAGGTCCACACCTATGGAAGATCTTCCACGCGCCAGGACGTCGATGGGCGGTTTATCTGAGTCACCGCCTGTAACGTTCCCGGCACGGTCGATCCGGATGACCTCAGCACCCATGTCGCTGAGCATCATCCCGCAAAACGGTCCCGGACCAATGCCCTGAAGCTCTATTACCCGAATTCCTTGAAGCGGACCCATACCTATCTCCCTATGTCAGTCAAGGACAATCTAGTGCTTGGATGAACCTTGCCCCGGTTGACTGACAGTCTTACCAAAGCTCGTCCGGGTGGCGTCGTTCCAAGTCTCGGTCATATTCGCGGGCATCCAGATCGTCGGTACTTGTTGCCTCCAACATCTTTCCAGCCGATGGGACATCACCCGGACGCATCTGTTTACCTGTGTCCCAAATGCCTGAACGAACCAGCGCTTTCGAACATTGGAAGTAGACGCGATCAACCTTTACTTCGACCACCGTCTTGGGTCGCTTGCCGTTAGTTGTAAAGGATTCGATCAAATCCGAGCAAACCGAGATAGAAGCGCGGCCATTGACCCGCATCGTCTCTCCGATCCCTGGTACTAGGAACAGCAGGGCGATTCGGTTGTCGTACACAATGTTTCGCAGTGTGTCTAGTCGGTTGTTTCCCCTCCTGTCCGCGAACTGGATTGTGTTTTCATCTAAGACGCGAACCACGTTGCCGTCTTCGCCGCGAGGTGAACAATCAAGGCCTTCGGCGCCGACTGTTGCGACCGCCATAAACGGCGCTGCTTCAATGAAGGACCGGTATTCGGAATTGAGATGTCTTATTTCTTTCGTGATCGACCTCGGTGATGCGGCTCCGTAGAGCGCATCAAGTTGCGTCACGTCTGTGATTACGTTGTCTGACATCACTGTGTGTGATCCACCAATCTCTGGAAGTCGGCTAGGTAGCGGCCCCACAAGGGTTCGGGGGTGTCGTGTCCCATTTCATCATGTATTACCAATTCTGCACCCGGTATTAGACCAGCGGTTGCTATCCCTCCGTCTAGCTGAACCAACGGGTCGAGCCTGCCATGAACGACCATGGTGGGCACTGTGATCATCGGGAGTTGTTCGGCTCTGGAGCCTGATGCCATGACCGCTAAGAGTTGCCATATTTTTCCTTGGGGATGGTAGCAGCGGTCGTACGCCGCCTCTTCGAGTGAGCGGGCCCAACTCTCCTCATATAGCGATCCGCCGTGTAGTTTTCGAGCTGCGACCGCACTGCTAACAACGTCTTCTCTGCTATCTCCTGCCGTCACAAGTTGTGCTGCTGATTCGGAAGTTGAACGGCCGACGCCAGGTTCGCCAGTCGTCGACATCACGCTAGTCATCGACTTCAATCTGTCAGGGCAATTAATGGCCAAGGTCTGCGCGATCATTCCCCCCATTGACATTCCCCAGACGTGGGTTTGTTCGATGCCGAGTTCATCCATCACCGCAACACAGTCCATAGCCATGTCAGATAGGTCATACGGAGCGTTGATGTCGGTTATGGATCGGTCGCCGGACCAACTAGCAACCAGCGCTTCCATGGTTGGTGCGTCTCCGGATGTCTTAGATGACAACCCGACGTCGCGGTTATCCATGCGGACCACGTAGAAGCCGGCAGCGCAGAATTTGTCTACCCAAGCGGGGAGAAAGTTAATCAACTGGCTTCCGAGACCGTTGATGAACATCACTGGCGGATCTGAACTCTTCCCTGATGCCACAAAGTACAGATCGGTCTCTTTGTTTCCAGCAACTCCTGTTTGTTCCGCA
>JASMKJ010000598.1 GCA_030749275.1 Acidimicrobiales bacterium | reverse complement strand
CTAGCGTTCAACCCATGGGGGAAGCAACTGCAGCTGTTTTACACGGCGTCGAGGACCTTCGGGTCGAGACCTTTGCCATACCTGAGGTAGGGCTGGACGACGCCGTGCTTCGGGTCGAGGCATGTGGCCTATGCGGGACCGACCACGAGCTCTATACAGGACACATACCGGCTCCGTATCCGGTTGTCCCCGGTCACGAAACGGTCGGAACGATTGAGGCCATCGGAGAAACGGCTGCCGCTAGATGGAAAGTTGATGTGGGTGACCGGGTAGCGGTTGAGTGCTGGCAAGCCTGTGGTGAATGCGAACCGTGCCGAACAGGGATCTACCGGCGCTGCACGGCCCACGGCCAGACGGACTTGTACGGCATGATCCCGACTGAACGTCAGCCTTCCCTATATGGGGGTTATGCGACCCACCACTATCTGACCTCGGACTCTCTTGTGTTACCTGTACCCGAAGAATTAACCCCAGTTGAAGCCACCCTGTTCAACCCCCTTGGAGCTGGAATCAAGTGGGGAGTTGAGATCCCCGGCACTCAACCGGGTGACTATGTAGCGGTCCTTGGTCCAGGAATTCGAGGATTATGTGCACTCGTCGCGACAAGAGATGCCGGCGCGGAGTTTGTAGCGGTTACCGGATACGGACCGAATGACCACCCTCGACTAGAGATGGCAGAAGCCATGGGTGCCGATCTAGTCGTTGACGTAGCCGAAGAAGATCCGGCTCGAAAGTTCAGAGATGCGACCGGAGGCCGCCTAGCGGATGTCGTTGTTGACGTCACCGCCAACGCCCCGACTGCGTTTGGTCAAGCAGTCAGGCTCAGTGCCGTCGATGCCACCATTGTCATGGCAGGTGTTCGAGGACAAAAGGGTGCCCCAGATCTCCATGCTGACGCAATCATCTGGAAAGAAATCACAGTGAAAGGAGCTTTAGGAGTTGACGCTCCCGTTTACCGCCAGGCCCTAGACCTGCTGGCCCAAAGAAAGTTCCCTTTCGATTTGTTTACCCGGCGAGAAGTTGGGTTGGGCGACACTTCGGACCTTTTGACATCTATGGCGGGCAATGGTGACGCACCTCCTCCGGTTCATGGAGTGATTGTCCCCGAACTCTGAGACCGGATAGATGTCATGATTGTTGTCCCGGTCGCCACTGGACCTTCAAGACTGGGCACGTAACGACACGAAAGGGTGACCTATGAAATTCGGATTAATGTCAGCGAATTTGATGGGAAATGTGGAGGGTGCAGCTGCTGGCGGGTTGGCGCGCAAAGCAGAAGAAGTTGGCTTCCATTCAATTTGGGCGGTTGAGCACGCCGTAGTACCTCTGGAGTACGCGTCGACGTATCCATATGACGAAGGTGGACGCTTATTCAAAGGCGCCAGCCAGCTTGACCATTCCGACCCACTCATTTGGTTAGCCTTCGCCGCCGCAGCAACAACAAAGATCCGTCTTGCCACGGGAATACTGATTCTTCCTCAACGTAACCCACTCATCGCGGCCAAAGAAATCGCGAGTCTGGATCGACTGAGCGGTGGACGTTTGGATCTCGGAATAGGCGTTGGATGGCTTCGCGAAGAATTCGAAGCGTTGGGTGTTCCCTTCGAAGCTAGGGGAGCGCGAACCGACGAGTACCTCCGAGCACTGAAAGTCCTGTGGTCCCAAACAGAGGCCGAGTTCCATGGCGAGTTCGTAGATTTCGCACCCGTCTATTGCCAACCCAAACCAACTCAACAGCCGATACCCATCCTGGTCGGAGGTCACTCAGATCGTGCCGCCCGCAGGGCCGGTGAGCTTGGTGACGTGTTTTTTCCTGCGGAACGTCCCGTGGAAACGCTCGTGTCGTTGCATGCTCTCGCCAAAGAACACGCTGAAAAATCTGGACGTGACCCATCCAGAATCGAACTTTGGACATCTTCGAACGGTGATCGCGAACACTTAGACCAGCTTGTCGAGGCCGGAGTCACCCAAGCAATGGTTCCCGCTCGACCACCCGAACAACTTGACGAGCTTTATTCGCAACTAATTGCCGACTATGACTCGGAGGCTGCAGTATGACCGATCCGGACCGCATCACCGAATTACGTGCTCGAGCCGATCGGGTCCGAACTGAAAT
>JASMKJ010000597.1 GCA_030749275.1 Acidimicrobiales bacterium | reverse complement strand
AACTTCATGAGATTCGCCGAATCTGGATCACGGACAAGCACGAACACGAAGACCTCCTGCCGGGTATCTACGAGAAGGCTGTCGGGAAGCCGTTCTTGGCAGATCGCTTCAACGACCACTTCCCGTTTGACCCGGAAGCTTTGGCAGCCCTACGGGAAGAGGCCTCGTCCCCACTCCAATACGAGTTGCTGCGCGAACTGTTGAGTATTGAACATAAGCATCGATCCCAGGTACGGAGACTCGGTCTCCGAGAATCCGTCGGAGCCGCCTTCGACCGTTCCGGTTACGAGTCCGAGGATGAGGCAATTGTCCATATCAAGGCCCTGACCAGAGGTCGCGATGCTGCTGCTGAAGGCACCAGCACCAACTTCGAGGTTCTGGTAGACGAAATCCAGACAGGCGTGGACGCAACCGAGACGACCTGATGCTGCTTAGAGAACTCAACGTCACCAACATCGGACCGTTCCGCGGCGAACAGGCGGTCAAGTTCGCGACTGATCCGAACCAACCGGTCACTTTGATCGGTGGAAAGAATGGGTGCGGTAAGACGACGCTCCTCGAGTCGATCCTGCTCGTCCTCTATGGGACAAGGGCCCGCAACCTGGTTGGATTCTCGAACTACTTCGAGTTCCTCCAGGACCTGACCCACAGGAACTGCACGGAAGCGTCAATTTCCCTGGCCTTCGACCGGCGAGAAGGCGGCGCGAACAAGCGGTACACGATCTCTCGAACCTGGGAGGTCACAGAGGAATTCGCATCGAACGAGAAAATCGTCGTCATGGTTGATGACGAACTCCGTCCAGACCTTGCGAGTAGCTGGCCAGAGTACGTCGAACAGATACTTCCGGCGTCCATGGCTGGTCTCTTCTTCTTTGATGGTGAGCGTGTCATCGCACTCGCAGATGCCAAGACATCGACAGAAGCGCTTCGGGCGTCGTTATACGGCCTCCTCGGTCTCGACCTCGTTGACCGTCTCCAATCCGACCTTGTCGAGTTCCGTCAAGACACACTCAAGAAGGGCAGGCAGAACGGCGAGTCTGAACCAGTCGCCTCAGAATTGGACTCAGCCGAATCAGCTTTACAAGAGGCGCGTCTGTGGGTCGATGCCGCCGAACTTGAACTCAGTAATAAGCAGACGGCCGAACGGGCCACAGACGATGAACTCGTCGCAGCGAGGGAACTCTTCTCAAAGTCCGGAGGCGAACTCTTTGATCAACGAGAACAACTTGTAGCCGACCTCGCCTCGGTCGAAAGCCGACGTGAACTGGCCACGGCTTCAGCTCTCCGTCTCGCTGCAAGCGCGCTACCGCTACAGATCGTCAAGCCACTCTTGGGACGAGTCGCGGAGGTGGGCGGTCAGACTCAACGGGCTGACGAGGCTGACCTGCTCCTGCGAAGCCATAAGGAACGAGACGAAAGACTGCTTCTTCTTCTGGACCAGACCAAGGCGTTCACCGATGACCATATTGGTGCCCTGGAACGAGCCTTTACAGCCGACCGTCAGCGCTACGAACAGACCTACCTGGCACCATTCCACGTTTCAACTGACACGCATAAGGCTGCGCAAGATCTCAGTGCCATAGGTGGAGACCAGCTTCAGGAGGAGGTCGTTGCAACGTTGTCCGCCATTGAGTCCGCTGAACAAGATGCTCAGGATCGGCGTCGTTCGCTTGCTTCGGTTCCTAATGAACAGGAAATCAGCGTTCTGGTGCGTGATCTCGCCAAAGCTGAATCCAACTCCCTGGTCGCGACCGCGGCCGTGCAGCAGGCAAGCGCCGAGCTTCTCGAAGCCCAGAACCAGCTAGATGCCCGCCATCGAGAATTCGAGATATATGCGACCGCTGTCCTCGAGTCGGGAGCAGCCAGCAGCCGAACAGTTCGAATCGATCGAGAAGTCAAGAAGGCCCAGACAGTACTGAGGCGCTTTCAGACTCGCATCGTTGAAAAGAACCTTGAACGCATCCGCCTAAACGTACTTGAAGCACTCTCTGCCCTCTATCGGAAGAATCGGCTTATTGCTGATCTCCAGATTGATCCAGACACATTGACGATTCGCCTCCTTCAGGCGTCAGGGGACACGGTGCAATCTGCCCGGCTGTCGGCAGGCGAACGTCAGCTTCTCGCGACTGCGTTGCTGTGGGGGCTATCCAAATCGACTGGGCGCCGTCTCCCGACCGTCGTTGACACGCCGATTGCCCGCCTCGACACCTCGCACCGGACAAACCTTATCGAGCGTTACTTCCCTGCAGTGAGTGAACAAGTGGTCCTTCTATCAACCGACGAGGAATTGGTCGGCGACTACTACACCAAGTTGGCCCCCGCCGTGGGGCAAACGTACCTCCTTGCATATGACGATGCTGAAGATTGCACCAAAGTCAACGCTGGGTACTTCTCGTGAACTATGCGCCTGTCGAGACAGTGCGGGTGAGTGAGCTCGGTAAACGGCAACTAACGACTTTGAAGCGTCGTACTGGAATCAGAAATTGGAATGTCATCTGCAGATGGGCGGTCTGTGTATCGCTCGGTGAGCTATCTCGACCTCCCATCATCGACAAGGGTGACTGGTCAAATGTCGAAATGAGCTGGTCGACTTTCGGCGGTCCTCATGCAGACATCTATTCAGCGGTGTTCATGGCTCGGTGCTCGGCTGATGGGCTTGACACCGATCCAGACACCCTGGCCGAACAGTTCCGGCTTCACCTGCACCGCGGACTCACGCATCTTGTCGGTCTAGAAGAGACCCGGAGCCTTCCGGGCCTCCTCTCTCTGGCCCTCAACTAGATCAACCAATAACCGGAGGGTTTCGATCCGGAAACCGCCGGTGTGCTTTTCGAGACCGAAGGTTTCGTGATCATCAAGTAGGCAGCCGCAGGAGTGGCAGTGCCATGCCATCAGCTGTCTGACTCAGCCGCAGGCGTTAAGAATGCCGGGCCCGTCCATTGTCTGTGCCATCTGATCCACGGCACGAACTGCCTCTTCGACAGAGATCGACTCGCTCTTGGAGAGACTGCGGGTCACAGCATCGGCTTCGACCGCGTTGAGGTTGTGTCATCGAATCCCGTCGACGCCGGGG
>JASMKJ010000596.1 GCA_030749275.1 Acidimicrobiales bacterium | reverse complement strand
CCGCATGGAGTTTCTGTTTAGCCGCTCGAGCGCGAGGTTTAGCTACTGCTTGGACAACCGCGATATTGAACAACGACGAAGAAATCCGGGATGTCTTGGGTATCCCCGAAGATGTGACCCCAATTGCTTTGCTACCACTCGCATTCAGTACAGGGGGTGACTTTGCGTCAATACCAAGGCGTTTAGCTGAGGAAGTCACGTATTTTGACAATTGGGGTCGCACATGGGAATTACGCGATGATGGCCAAGATCGGTCTATCGCTGAAGGACCCGGGGTTACCGTTGAAGTTGACGTAAACGCCCCACCGGAGAGAGTCTGGTCATTGGTAACCGACATAAGCGTTGCCGCTCAATTCTCCGAAGAGTTCCAAGGTGCGGTGTGGGCCGAGTCCTTTGACGAGCCGGCATTGGGTGCCCAATTCATCGGCACTAACCAGCATCCAAAGATCGGAGAATGGCAAACAACTTCCACGATCACCGAGTTGGTTGAAAACGAACGGTTTGGTTGGGCGGTTGGAACAGATGAAGACACTGCCGCTGCGCGTTGGCGATGGGAAATTGACGAGCTCCATGGGCATCGTTGCCGCCTTCGTCACACAGTCCGGCTCGGACCCGGACCGTCGGGTCTGACTCCTGCGATTGAAGCTATGCCCGACAAGGAAGCACTAATTATTACGAGGCGACAAGAAGAGCATCTGGCGAACATGCAACGATGCGTTAACGGGATAAAGGCACTCGCTGAGCAGTCATGACCGGCCGCTGGGCACCTAGCCCAACGGGCGAGTTTCATCTGGGGAACCTTCGGACAGGCCTTTTGGCTTGGCTGTTTGCGCGCTCTTGTGACACGAAATTTCTTTGGCGATTCGAAGATCTTGACGGTGCTGTCCGATCAGAATTTTATGATCTCCAACTTCGCGATTTCCAAAGCATCGGTTTGGACTGGGATGATCCGGTTGTTCGTCAAAGCGAACGAATAGCGCTGTACCAAGACGCTATTGAGGACCTCAAGCGACGAAGTCTGACCTACAGGTGCTGGTGTACTCGACGTGAAATTCTTGAGGCTACTGCAGCTCCACACTCGCACTTACCGGAAGGTGCTTATTCAGGCAGATGTGCGCTGCTGACGGCTAAGCAAATTGCTGATCACGAAAGAACCGGTCGACCTCCAGCGCTCCGAGTGATCACCGAGGGTCAAATTATTCAGATTCAAGACCGTCAACTGGGAGCCTTCGAAGGGGCCGTGGACGATTTTGTTTTGTGTCGGGGAGATTTGACGCCTTCCTACAATCTGGCCGCTGTTATCGATGACGCTGAAATGGGGGTAACAGAAGTGGTGCGAGGCGACGACCTACTGCCTACCACTCCCCGGCAGGTCTATTTGTTCGAGCTGTTGGGACTGCGCTCTCCTGCCTATGCCCATGTTCCTCTTGTTTTGAATGAATCCGGCGCAAGGTTGGCGAAACGCGACGGGGCTGTGACTCTTAAAGATCGTTTGACACTTGGGGAGTCAGAGCTGGATGTCCTGAACCATTTGCTATCAAGTCTCGGAATGCCGAACGTCGACTCGTTTCAAGAACTTCGCAACACCGCTCAAGTTTTTGATCCCGGCAATTTGCCTACCTCAGCTTGGGTGTTCGATCTGTAGGGTCACAAGTTGCCTCGAGCCAGCAGCTTGAACGCATGTAACGCGCGTCGCCTTGCTTCTGGGACCCGATGACCTTTAAGCCCGGAACCCTATTGCCAGGGTTCGACGATGATCTTCGCGTGAGCTTCGGGGTCGCCCAAGTCGTCGAATGCTTGAGCTACTCCGTCTAGGCCGACTCGACCTGTGATCAGTTGCTCCACAAGAAGTTCACCTTCACTGATACCTCGCAAAGTGTCTGCAAACTCCTCTTGGGTATAGCCCAACACGAACTGAATATTTATTTCTTTTCCGATTCCCGTTAGGGGTCGAAAGCTGTCCTGCTCCATGCACACGCCCACAACTACAACCCGGGTATCCCTCATTGAGCCATGCATGATCTGGTCAATAACGCCGGGAACTCCGACGCATTCAAAGATCAGGCCGGGTTTCGGCCCTACTTGACGAAGCCGCAACGTCGGGTCGTTTCGATCTATGCCCTCGGGCCACGCAGCATCTTGCCAACTTGCGTACGGGGACTCGGTTGCTGGGTCAATGACCTCGTCAGCACCCATCTGTTCAGCAAGTTCTCGGCGGCGAGGAGAAAAATCTGCTGCTAGGACAGGGCCGAGGCCTTTTTGTTTCAGCGCGGCTATCACCGCAAGTCCGACCGGCCCACAACCGATGACTAAGCAAACGTCATCGCTCGTCGCTCCTGACTTTTCGACGGCGTGGCGGCCCACAGCCATAGGTTCAGTTAGTGCCGCCTCCGCAGGGGATAATCCGTTTTTCACAGGCAACAACAATTGCGACGACAAAAGCATGTGTTCCGCGTATCCACCGGGAAACTCATTGGAATAGCCGATTGTGTGGATACCGTCAGCCCTAACAAGGATCGGAATAGAGCAAACGATGTCGCCGCTTGCCAAATGTTCCGGCGTGCCCGCTCCCAGCTCCAAGATTTCTACACAAAATTCGTGACCCATGACGAGGTCGCTATCCGCGTCATACGTGAGAGGTCCCCCAGTTTCTTTTTGGCTTTGAACCATCTCATGGCCATGTCGAAGTGCATGTAAGTCACTTCCACAAATTCCACAGGCGAGAGTCTTGACTAAAACTTCGCCGGCAGATGGCGACAGGTCTTCTGCCGTGTCAACAACGATTCTTCCCTCTCGAGTGAAAGCTGCTCTCATGGTTCCTCTTCGAAATCGGTACTGCGTTAACAGGTCGGCCAGTAAGACAAAGGTCTCGCTTCGGGCGCCGGCACCGACCGGTGCGCCAGCATCTCCAGGTCATGAGCAAGGACGGTTCGGGTGTCCCCGGGGTCGATAATTTCATCGATTCTCATAGTCCCCGCGGCTTCGTATGGATTCGTTGATTCGCCGACTTCTCGCACTAGCTCAAGCCGTTCAGCTTCTCGAGCATTCTCATCTTCAATTCGTGCAAGTTTTGAACCGAAAGCCACGTTGACCCCAACTTCGGGATCCATG
>JASMKJ010000595.1 GCA_030749275.1 Acidimicrobiales bacterium | reverse complement strand
CAACAACGTGTGATATTCGCCTTTTCTGCCGCGCACTATGGGCGCAAGGACCAGAAATCTCTTTTCGGCTCCGAGAGTAAGGACCCTATCGACAATTTCTTGGGAGGTTTGCCGCTGTACAACTTCATCGGTTTCTGGATCATGCTGGATGCCCACCCTCGCATAAAGAAGACGTAGGTAGTCGTAGACCTCCGTGATGGTTCCCACCGTTGATCGAGGATTTCTGCTGGCGCTTTTTTGATCTATGGAAATTGCCGGAGAAAGCCCTTCGAGAAAATCCACGTCTGGCTTGTCCATCTGGCCAAGAAATTGTCGAGCGTACGCTGACAGCGACTCGACATAACGTCTTTGGCCCTCTGCGTAGATGGTGTCAAAAGCCAGGGATGACTTACCACTCCCGGATAAGCCAGTGAAGACGATCAGCCTGTCCCGCGGCAGATCTACGTCGATATCGCGCAAATTGTTCTCTCTAGCGCCGCGAACGACTAACTGATCACCCATCGTGCCGGAGCATATCTCGGGCCTCGCAGAGATACGGGACGTAAGCAACCAAATCGCTTAGATCATGACAACTGAACGCAATACCTCGCCTTGTTCCATCTTGTGGAATGCATCTTCTACTTCTTCGATTCCGATTTTTTCAGATACGAATCGATCAAGCTGTAGGCGGCCCTGCAGATACAGATCGATGAGCATGGGAAAGTCGCGCGATGGGAGACAATCGCCGTACCACGAGCTTTTCAGGGCTCCTCCCCGGCCAAAAACTTCGATCATCGGAAGATCAATGCGCATGTCTGGATTTGGAACTCCAACAAGAACCACTGTTCCAGCTAGATCTCGCGCGAAAAATGCTTGTTCGTAGGTAGCGGGCAACCCGACTGCCTCGATAGCGACATCGACACCATTCCCACCAGTCAGGGCTTGCACAGCCTCAACCACTTGGTCCCTATTCATGTCCGTGGAGTTGATCGTATGGGTAGCGCCGAAATCTTTGGCCCACTCGAGCTTTCGGTCATCTAGGTCTATGGCGATGATCGTGTGGGCGCCTGCTAACCGAGATCCCTCTATCGCTGCGTCTCCTACTCCACCGCAACCCCATACCGCGACACTGTCGCCACGGGTCACACCTCCGGTATTCATAGCCGCTCCCAATCCAGCCATGACGCCGCATCCGATGAGACCAGCCACTTCGGGCTCCGCTGCACTGTTCACTTTGGTCGCTTGCCCCGCAGCTACCAACGTCTTCTCGGCGAACGCTCCGATACCAAGTGCAGGCGTCAGTTCTATACCGTCAACGGTCATTTTTTGCTGAGCATTGTGAGTCGCAAAACAGTACTGGGGTCTCCCCCGTAAACAACTCCGACATTCACCGCAGACTGCCCGCCAATTGAGAACGACGAAGTCGCCGACGGCTAGGTTAGACACACCCGATCCAACCTGGCTGACAATTCCAGCTGCTTCATGCCCAAGAAGAAACGGGAAGTCATCGTTAATCGCTCCTTCGCGGTAGTGAAGATCGGTATGACAGACACCGCAAGCTTGGACATCGACTACAACCTCGCCGGGTCCAGGATCGGGAATCTCAATGTTTTCGACCGATACCGCAGCACCTTTAGATCGAGCTATGACCCCGCGTACCTCGTGTGGCATCGCTACACCCCCTCTGTTGAACAATTCGACAATCGATGACTGTATCGCCGTCAGTGGCAACCTAGCTCCTGAGTTGCTCCGTCAGCCACGGTTGATCAATCGATTTAGAAGTCAACTCATCGCATCGCGTAGGTCACGCCTTAGCTCTCTAATCTCGTCCCGAAGCCTCGCGGCGTATTCGAACCGTAAGTCTTCAGCTGCTTCTTCCATTTCCAGTTCCAAGGAATGGATGAGGCGGTGCAAGTCATCTTCAGGCAGTTCTGCTAGGTCCTTCCGGGCCTGTTCGTCAACCTGAACACGTTTTGATGCCAGTTTCTCAGGAACTGGCGCTCCTTCTTCATGGCCGCGAAGGACCAGCAAAATATCCGTCACTGCTTTGCGAATGGTCTGAGGATCGATGCCATGCTCTCGGTTATAGGCCTGTTGAAGGCCTCTCCTCCGATTGGTTTCGTCGAGAGCAACCCGCATCGAATCCGTGACGTTGTCGGCGTACATGATGACCTGCCCATCGACATTTCGGGCGGCTCGTCCAATAGTTTGGATTAGTGACGTCTGACTCCTGAGAAAGCCCTCTTTGTCTGCATCAAGAATCGCGACCAAAGACACCTCCGGCAAGTCCAGACCTTCTCGCAGAAGGTTGATCCCTACGAGGACATCAAATTCACCTAGACGCAGATCTCTGAGAATTTCAATTCGCTCAATGGTGTCAATCTCGCTGTGTAAATAGCGGACCCTGACTCCTAACTCCAACAAATAATCAGTTAGGTCTTCCGACATTTT
>JASMKJ010000594.1 GCA_030749275.1 Acidimicrobiales bacterium | reverse complement strand
CCCACTGCGGAAGAAGCACGGCAAATCGTTGACCATTTGCTTGAAATGCATAAACCGATCGTGTCGGCTGTTCAGGGTTACGCCATGGGACTCGGGGCCACGGTTTCTCTGTTGTGTGATGTGGTGGTAGCGGGCCCCACGAGTGTGTTCGCTGACACTCATGTCAAAATGGGCATCGGCGCTGGCGACGGTGGCGGAGTTATTTGGCCGCTGTTGATGGGAGTGAACAGAGCCAAATGGTTTTTGATGACCGGTGACCGAGTCACCGGTCAGGACTTATTCGACATGGGTTTGGTTAACTTCTTGGCTGAAGACGACCAAATTTTACAAACTGCGCTAGAGAAGGCCGAACAACTTGCAGCTGGTCCGCTGAAGGCGATCATGGCGTCGAAAGTGCCCGTCAACAACTACATGCGATTCGTATCGAACATGATTTTGCCCCTTTCGTTGAGCATGGAATTCGCCACCATGAACACCAAAGACGCAAAAGAAGCCGCTCGCGCGTTTCAAGAAAAGCGCGAACCGAACTTCAGAGACAGTTAATTAAGTTCCTGGTCAGAAGGAACAGCTCGAGGGGGACGGGAAGTGAATCCCGCTTCTCATCGACCGGCCTGGTAGCCGTTCCAACGTGCTGTTAAATGGTTCCGGAACTCGGCGCTACCCAATGCAGCTTCGGCATTCTCTGGTCGCGGTTCTCCTAGTTCGTCGGCCAACCTGGCAACCACCTCTTCGAGGTCGGTCCCCCCTTCTCCAGCGTCAGCTGCCTGACGGGTTGTTTCGTCAGCATAAATTTTCGCCTTCCACGAGACCGACAGACGCACATCTTCATCCCCGTAATCCAACAACGTCTGTCCGTCCTCCTGAATGACCCATCGTTCTCCGTCGTGATCGAGTAGTGAGTTGATCGTCAAGCCATCGGGTTTGTTGACCCCGGCGGGGCCAATGCGTTCCACCTGATGGTGCATGTAATCGTTGTCGCCAACAGCGGCGGTGTTCCACATTTTTTCGTGGCGGATGCTGTCGCTGTCGCGGCCGTTTGGCCAATAACGGAAGAACCCCCGTTCACCTTGGTAGAACCACGCCACCGCGGTCACGATGGTAATTCGTACATCTTCGAACAGGCGCGAGGTTCCCATGGCCTGAAGGAGCCATCCCGGAGCGTTACTGCGGTCAATGCCGATGAATTCGGGAATGTCAGTATGAGAGAATCCTTGGCCCGGCATCGGCGTGGAAAGGTTGGCATAGACCTGTTCGGGTACCACCACTTCTGCGTCATAGATCGCCCGTGCGGCCTCAGCGAACCCCTGATGTTCCAGGACGCAATCGATACCGTCAACTAATGGCTGAGATCCGACTGCCCAATCACCCCGCCAGGTCGGACCAATCAGGTAATCGGGGACTTCAACATCGGGTTGCATCGAGTTGTCACTAGCGGAGTCGGCGGTTGCGTCGCTGACTAGGTAGCGGGCCGGCATGAAATAGGGGCCGTTTCTGACTGCTATGTCCCGCATCAAGTCAGGGTCGTCGAGCACAGGGTCTAACAGCACTGGGGACAGGCAGCCGTGGGGGCGTTCAACGAAGGTGGTCACCATTTCAGGGTAACCCGTGGGTGGGTTCGGTGTTAGCGGGGTTATCCGGTATGGACTGAGAGGTATGACACGTCGGGAGGTCACGGGTCCTACTCGTGTATCGCCCACCCTCTAAGGTGTGAATCCTTCGGCTTCGGACGCCTGGTTCGTTTGAAACCGGCCGAACTCATGCAGACGGGGGTAGCTGCTGTGACAGACGATGTATCGGGCAAGGCACATGCTCAATGGATTTCGACGGTAACCGAAGACGTCTTGGAACCTGAACTTCCCATTTTGGACCCTCATCATCACTTGTGGCTCGATAAGGGTCATACGGGGTGGCCGTACACGCTTAATGACTTCCATGATGACACTGGGAGCGGTCACAACGTGGTCGGCACAGTGTTTCTTGAGTGTCGCGCTGAGTACCGAAGAGATGGCCCAACTCATCTTCGTTCGGTGGGAGAGACAGAGTTCATTGTCGACCTTGCTGAGCAAAGCGCCGCGTCAGGTGGCGCTGAGATCAAGGCGATCCAAGGTAACGCGGATGTTTCGCTGGGAGCCGCCGTTGAGGAGGTTCTCGAGGCCCACGAAACAGCCGGTCGAGGACGTTTTCGTGGAGTTCGATACATCACCGCTCAGGATGATCATCCGCCCCTGGCAATGGGTGCAAGCGCTGCGATGAACGACCCGTCGTACCTTGAGGGAGTTCGTCGTGTTGGTGCGCTGGGGTACACCTACGACGCGATGGTGTACCACCCGCAATTACCTGAGTTCGTTGACGTGGCTCGCGCATGTCCCGATACACCCATCGTTTTGGACCATTTGGGTGGGATATTGGGCACGGGTCCTTACAAGGATCAGCGAAGAGAAATTCTTGAATACTGGAAGGCCCAAATGGCCGACATCGCGGCGTGTGGAAATGTCTATTTGAAGCTCGGTGGTATCGGAATGCCGATGATGGGCTTTCGATGGGACAAGCGTGACCGGCCTGCGAGTTCAGTCGAACTAACAGAAGCCTGGAGTGATCCGATCCAACATGCGATCGAGGTTTTCGGGGCGGACCGTTGCATGTTCGAATCCAATTTCCCGGTGGATAAGCGCGGCGCCGGATACGTTCCGCTATGGAACAGCTTCAAACTGATCGCAGCTGGTTGTTCGGTCGATGAGAAACGAGAATTATTTCACGACACGGCGGCCCGGGCTTATCGACTTCCGCTTCTTGCAGAAACTAGAAGCTAGGCAACACGCTGCAGAGAACCCTAGGGGTTTGTCTTTCGCTGGTTCATTATCTTCAATGGCGCTTAGGTCTCCATCTGCGGGTGAAGTAACCTCACTTTCCTGAGAGGATGTGGCCGTGGAAATTGAACCGATCACGCCCCATCTCGGAGCCCAAATCCAAGGATTTGATTTGCGGGACATATCTAATGGACGGGCCGAACACCTCAAAGACATGTTCGTTGAGCATCGGGTGTTGGTTTTTCGGGACCAGAAACTTGACAGGGACGCCCATAAATCTGTTGGCCGTGTGTTTGGCCAACTGCACGTCCACCCTTCCAAGAAGGCGTTTGAGATGAAAGGAGATCCCGAAATCTTCAAGGTTCGTGCGCAAGCCGACACGGTCAAAGTCAATGGCGGACGCTGGCACATGGATGTGTCCTGTGAGGAGAATCCACCGGCCGGGTCAATTCTTCGGCTATTGAAATTGCCACCCCACGGTGGTGACACGGTGTTTTGTGACATGACGCGAGCTTTTGAGACACTTTCGGCTCCGGTCCAACACATGTTGCTCGAACTTGAAGCCTGTCACGACGGTGAACGAGATTTACGTTGGTACGGCCTTACCCCGAACCCCGACCAGACGTATCCCTCGTGGACTCATCCGGTGGTCGTCGCTCACCCGCTGACAGGCAAGCCGGTGCTGTTCGTTAACGAAGGGTTCACTGAAGAGATCGCCGATATGTCCTATGACGAAAGCCGCTCGATCCTAGACATGTTGTTCGCCCACATCGCCCGAGCTCCCGGATTGCAATGTCGAGTGACATGGGAGCCAGGAACGGTGGTCATGTGGGATAACCGTGCAGTTCAACATTTCGCGGTGCACGACTACGCGCCACATGAACGGCTCGGCGAGCGGGTAACCATAGTTGGGCAAGGCCCCCCGATGGCTTGGAAACCAGAGCTCCTAGAGGTCTAAACAGTCGCTTCAGGGTTGCTGTTGGGAATCAGTAAAAGGGGAAAGAATCAGGACCAGGGTTTTTCGAAGCGTTGCTTCCAAGGCGGCTCTTCTAGTTCGATCGGGGTCCCGTCCTCGCGGTCGGGTCGGGTGTGTGAAGAGGGTCGCCTCCCTGCCCACATGCCGAGACCGAAGACAACGAGAGCGAGAAGTAAACAGGAACTCATTTCTCCAGTTTGTCACTCCTTCCCGGCTCTTGACGTGCTGTTGTGTAGCCAGCCCAAAAAAAGCGACAGTCGAGAGTCATGTAAATTGAGTCGAATGACTGATTGGGACTTGTTGGCTAGCCGAAGCGGATTGGTGTGCCATGACCTAGTTGGTTGGATGATGTGGGACTGGCAAGCGCTCCGAAATTATGAAGCCCTGGGCGTCCCGAAGGGCCTAGGTTGGGTTGCGGCCTGGCGCCTCGCGTCCCTAGGTGATGTGTCACCCGCAGTTGCTGCCGCTGCCACCTACTCCATCAATCCCAACGTGATTGCCCTGGTGATGGACGCCTATCTGGAGGTCACTGACACCCAGTCCATCTTGGCTGTACGCGATGCAGCGGTAGAACCTGGCCTGGATGACATCGCTCCGGGCTTGTTTGCTGAACTGGGTGGTTTGGCTCAAGCCCTGTGGCGTGGCGTGGATTCGGCACACTTTGGTGGCCGACTGATGTTCGCTGCCCATCGAGACCAACCGCGACCGGAGGACCTCAACTCGGGCTTATCGGCGTGGCTGGCAGCGAACTGTTTACGCGAGCTACGAGGCGACAACCATTGGGCGCTATGTGGCAGCGAGGATCTTGACGACGTCGAAGTTGGCTTGCTTCATTCAGTGATGGTTGACCTCGATGAATATGGCAGCGAGGAGTGGATTGCTCGAAGCCGCGGCAATGACGACGAAGCTGTAGCCGAAGGCTGGGCTCGACTAGAAGCGAAAGGCTTGGCATCTGATGGTGCGATCAACGACGAAGGGCGCCGCTTCCGACTTCACCTTGAAGCTCGCACAGATGCTCTCACTGCGCCAGCTTGGAGGGCGGTCGGCGAAGACGCGACCACCCGATTTTGCTTGCTAGTTGAACCACATCACTCTGCGTTCGTCGCCAGGATCGATGCCACCGCCGGCCCCCGATGGATGCCGGCAGTGCGGGTGAAGAAGTAACGCGAAACGACAAAGGACCACCCCGAAGGGTGGTCCTTTGCAATAGAGAAGTTGATTAGTCCAACAGCCCGAACATGTTCCTGCCCGCTAGTTGCTTGGGCTAGCAACCACACCGTCGTCATGGAGTTGACCAACCTCTGCGGATGTCATTCCCAGGATCTCCAGAAGTATCTCATCTGTGTGTTCGCCGAGACGAGGTGCAACCGTTGGCTCCCCGCGGTCAATTTCGGAAAATGACAGAGGTGTGCCGGGTGCCAGCACGCGCCCGACACCTGGTTGATCGATGCGACCGAACATTGGATTTTCGGTGGTCGCTCGCCGGTCCTCGTTTACCAGCTGCACAAATGTTTGATAAGGGCCCCAACAGACTCCCTTAGCGTCGAAAATTTCAGCTATTTCATCGAGATCGTGCGACTCTATGAATGGTGCCATGAACGAAGCGATGGCATCTCTGGCATCCCAACGATCGCCTTCTTTAGTGAGATCGACACCCATAGCCTGCTCTATGGCGGGTAGGTGTTTAACGATTTCTGTAGCTTCGGCGAGGCTTTGCCATTGCCGCTTGCTGATCGCTACCACCATTATCCGTCTGTCATCTTTGGTAGCGAAGTCCCTGCCGAATGCGCCGTAAAGGTCATTGCCGACAGGAACCCTGTCTTTTTTGGTGAGTTGTGCCTGCGCCATGTAACCGAGATTGGCGACCATAGCGAAAGCTACGTCTGTTAACGAGATTTTTGAGAGTTGGCCAATCCCCGTTCGCTGCCGGTATCTCTCTGCTGCGAGTATCCCAACCGCTGCGGTTAAGCCAGTAGCGGTATCCCAGGCTGGCAATACGTGGTTGGTGGGCATGCTCGAACCTAATGGCCCCGTCGCCATGGCGAATCCAGACGACGGGTTGACGGTGTAGTCGACGGCGGTTGATTCATCAGGATTTCCGATGATGTTCATGTAAATCAGATCTTCTCGTTCGGTACGCAACCGATCGTAAGAAAGCCAACTGGATTCAGGAAAATTAGATAAGAAAATTCCATTCTCTGAGCCTTGCTCAGTTATCAACTGTGTAATCAAGTCTCTGCCAGCATCGCTGCGAAGATCCACTTGGATAGAACGCTTACCCTTGTTGAGCCCCGCCCAAAAAAGGCTGACCCCTTCTTCGGTCACCGGCCACCTTTGGTAGTCGAGGCCACCCCCCATGGCATCAAATCGAATAACGTCCGCGCCAAGTTGAGCGAGAGTCATTCCGCCGAGGGGTGCCGCGACAAATGCCGAGCCTTCGATTATGCGTAACCCTTCGAGTACTGGTGTCATTGCTGGCCTCCAATCGCTGTATCCGACGTGAATCGAGGGACCAACGAACCGATTCCGATCAGTGAAATTACTGTTTTTGAGATTTCCTTACGGAGCGAAAACAACCGGTGTCCACACCAGAATGTCACTACCAGCCGATCCTTGCTCGTTCACTGTGGTACCACGAATTTCGAATCGCATCAGTTGTCCGCCCGAGACGGGAAAACTTTCCTTCAATTCGTGTCGGAACTCCAACAGGTCACCTTCGAATGCGGGTCCGATGTGATCGCAGCCGTCCCACGCGACGATGGTGGCGCAACCAGGGAGCACGCGACTCAAGGAAGCTTGTGCCAGTCCTTGAACATGTCCTCCGTACACGAGCCGTTGACCATAGATGCTTGCGGAAGCGTCTCTGTGAACGAACGCTTGATTGAAGGTCATTCGAGCTAGTGAGGGAGCTAGATCAATATGGTCCCTCATGGCATCAACTCTTGACTCTCCTGGTTCCCAAGGAGTGATGTCTACCCCGCGAAGGTCCCAGTCGGGGACTAGCCCCGCCAGATCTTGAAGAGGCGCGGGGTCTGACGGACCGGGGATTTCAGATGAATGACCCGGTGACCCCGATCTGCTGGCCACTAGTGCACATCTCTCGTACTGAACCGCGGGGCGACCATCCCCGGAGGTTTCGATTCCTAACCAAACTTTGCCACGATGCTGGTCTTCTTTCGGCTTGGCATCCGATAGTCCGAGAATCTCGGTGGTGGTGGTAATCGTTTCGCCTACTTCGACAGGCCTCAGGATCCGGACCGATCGATAGTAGAGATTGGCTATCGCTTTTCTCGTTGCGTTGGTCGTCTGACCTATCGCAAATTGCATAACTAAACCTGGATTCACGAGTGGAACGCTCGACCCACTGATCGTCTCATAAGCATCTCGGTTGGCCGAAGCAAAATGTTGATCACCAGTGATCATTCGATACGCGACGTTGTCCGCTTCGGTCACGGTGATCGCAGGCAACGGCGGGATCGTCATACCGAGCTCAAAGTCGTCGTAGTAAGGGCCGTCGTTATCCACGGTTTTCTCTTCTTTGTAGACTTGGGTAGTTAACGACCTTCTCGCAGGAAGGTCATCCGAATGCGTATTGACTGTTTAAGTTATCGGAGCGGTGGTTGACCAAGAACCCGGCCTTCGAAACGTTAGATGAAATGGAAGAACTGGTGCCCAACGGTAGCTCACGAGAGGGCGGTCATTTTCATCGAAAGAATGCGATCCGAAGCCTTGGAGTAATTTGAACATTCAGAAAAAGTTTTTTGCAAACACGAAAGCTGCTGGTACAAAGAAATCTGAACAAAAGAAAGTAGAAACAACAAAATGAAGTACCCACACCACGCTAGTGGTCGGGCTCGGTCATATCGAAGCAACTACAAATGCACCTCATGTCGTACTTCCATCCATTGGGACGGCACAGTGAAGGCTTACGTCTCCGATGACCAGCTAACTGAAATTTGTGCAGAGTCAACAACAGGGCACACCTGTTAGATCAGAACAAATACGACCCTTTTACAGAGGCTTCCGCTGTCAAAGCGGAGGCCTCTTTTCGTTTTCCTGGCCTCGACAAAAGTTTTCTTGCCCATCGGGCCCTCGCACGATCAGTTCTCGAGTTTCTCGCGGAGCTTTGGAACAACCTCCCCGGCGAACCTGGTCAACGAATTGTTCATGACCGAAGGAGCTAAACCAGGAGGCCCTCCCCACGTCACCAAATCAGTGATGCCGTGCTCCACAATCAGGTCCTCTAGCTCAGCAATGCAGTGGTCCGCGGAGCCAACGGTCCAAGTGAGCGGGTTCAGGGGGATCGGGGCTCGCTTGCTCTTTGGTCCTGATCGGCGGGCCGCCTCAGATTTGTGGTCGCGGCTTGCCTTGATCAATCCGACATAGACGTCTCGCCGGTACTGTTCAGCAGCCGCGACGGGTTCCCACTCCCTCTCCGCATCGTCTGTAACGAAGACTCCTCGTATCAAACCGATACGCCGCTCGCTCACATCTTGAACGGCCTCTTTCCAAGGGTCGATAGTCAAATGCTTTGGTCCTTGCGGCAATAAGTGGGTGCCAAATTTGGCCGCGCGTTGAGCTCCGGCCGGGCTGGTAGCGGCGAGCCACAACGGAGGGCCACCCGTTTGGACTGGATCGGGGGTGACTCGAAGGTCTGAGAACCGATAACGCTTACCTTCGAAACTGAACGCCTCGCCGCTCCATGCCAGCTGCA